>CAZXNY010000054.1:8351-11616 GCA_964642205.1 uncultured Caulobacteraceae bacterium | reverse complement strand
AGATCGTCCACCAGCGTGTCGATGTCCAAACCTTCCGCGCGCGCGCCGAAGGAGAGCGCCATGCGGTGCGCGAGCGCGGGGCGCGCAAGCGCCGCCACATCGTCGAGCGCCGGCGCCAAACGCCCGCGCAGCAGCGCGCGTGCGCGCACCGCGAGCATCAGCGCTTGTCCTGCGCGTGGGCCCGGGCCCCACGCGACATGCGCATTCACGCGCGGATCGCTCGAGGCGCCCGGCCGCGCGCTGCGCACGAGATTCAAAATCGAGGAGACGACCTTTTCGCCCACCGGCATCCGGCGCACGAGCTCCTGCAAGCGCAGCAGCTGCGGGCCATCGAGCACACGCTGCGGCTCCGCTTCGCCAAGTCCGGTCGTCTCGATCAGAATGCGCCGCTCGGTTTCGTGATCGGGATAGGGCACATCGACTTGCAGCAAGAACCGGTCGAGTTGCGCTTCGGGCAATGGATAGGCGCCTTCGTGTTCGATCGGGTTTTGCGTCGCGAGTACGTGGAACGGCTGCGGCACGTCATACGACACGCCCGCCACCGTCACGTGTTGCTCCTGCATTGCCTGCAACAATGCGGACTGCGTGCGCGGCGAAGCGCGGTTGATTTCGTCCGCCATCAGCAAGCTCGTGAAGATCGGCCCGCGCACGAAGCGGAAATGGCGCCGCCCCGCTTCGTCCTGGTCGAGCACCTCCGAGCCCAGGATGTCCGCCGGCATCAGGTCCGGCGTGAACTGCACGCGTTGCCAGTCGAGGCCCAGCACATGCGCCATCGCCGCCACGAGCCGCGTCTTGGCCAAACCCGGCGCGCCGACCAAAAGCACGTGCCCACCGGCGAGCACGGCCGAGAGCGCCAGCTCCACGACGCGCTCCTGCCCGAACACCGCCTTGCCGATTTCGGTCCGCACCCGGGCGAGGGCGGCCCCGGCGGCTTCAGCTTCGGCCACGAGGTGGGCGGGATCGTCATTGCTCATTTGGGCCAAGCTCTTGAGTATGGGGGCTGAATTATGACGCGACCTACGATGCGGCGGGCACAATGACCACCACCGGCCTAAGCTTGGAAGCACTGATCGCCCAATTGCGCCAGGAAGCGGGCGCCGGACGGGGCATTCCGCCCGTCGAGAAGTGGAACCCCGAATTTTGCGGCGTCGGCGGCTTCGATATCCTGGCGGACGGTACGTGGCTCCACGAAGGAACCCGGATCACCCGCCCGCAACTGGTGAGGCTGTTCTCAACCATCCTCCGGAGGGACGCGGACGGGCATACCTATCTCGTGACGCCCGGTGAGAAGATCCGCGTCAACGTCGCGGACGCGCCGTTTCTCGCCATCCGCGCGGACCGGTCGGCCGCCGACACACCGGATCAATCCATCGTGTTCAGCACCAATGTCGGCGATGTCGTCACGCTCGGGCCCGAGCATCCGCTGCGCGTCACGATCGACGCGGAGACGCGTGAGCCGCGCCCTTACGTGCACGTGCGCGGAAGGTTGGAGGCGCGCATCCTGCGCGCGCCGTTTTACGAGCTGGTCGATTGGGCCGAAGAACGCGCGGGCGTGCTCGGCGTGATGAGCCAAGGCGTCTGGTTCGAACTTGGGGCGCCGGCTTGAACTTCAACGACGACCTCGAAGCGCGTTTGGCGGATCGGCTCGATCCGCTCCATGCGCTCGCGCAAGACGTGCGGCGCGGCGACTACGATCTCAATCCAGAGCAGCGCCCGGAAGAACTGCGCGCGCTCACGCCCGCCGCCGTGCTCGCGCCGATCGTGCGCCGTCCAGAAGGCTGGACGCTGCTTCTCACGCAACGCACCGAGACGATGCCCACCCATGCCGGCCAAGTCGCGTTTCCGGGCGGCCGTGTGCAGCCGGAAGACAATGGCCCGGTCGATACGGCGCTCCGTGAAGCGGAAGAAGAAGTGGGCGTGTCGCGGCGGCTCTTTCGCCCAATCGGCGGCATCGACGCATGGGAAACCGGCACCGGCTATCGCATCACGCCGATCGTCGCCTTCATCGAGCCCGGCTTTATGTTGCGCCCCGATCCGCGCGAAGTCGCCGCGGTGTTCGAGACGCCGCTTGAGTTTTTGTTCAATCCCGCCAATCACGAAACGCGCGAAGGCGAATGGCGCGGCCAGAAGCGCACCTACTACGCCATGCCGCACAATGGCCGCTTCATTTGGGGCGCCACCGCCGGCATGATCCGCGCGCTCTACGAACGGCTTTATCTGTGACCACGTCGATACAACACGCAGCTTGGCTCAAATCGGATGAAACGCGCGCGGTGATTGCGGCGCTGGAGAAGGCGCGCGCGGGGTGCGCGCGATTCGTGGGCGGTTGCGTGCGCAACACCGTGCTCGCGCAGCCGGTGGACGATATCGACATCGCCACACAGCTCACGCCGGACCAAACCATCGCCGCCGCGAAGGCCGCGGGGCTGACGGCCGTGCCGACCGGCATCGAACATGGCACGATCACGATCGTCGCCAACCACAAGCCGTATGAAGTCACGACGCTGCGGCGCGATGTCGAAACCGATGGCCGCCGCGCGACCGTCGCGTTCACAGAGAGCTGGGAAGAAGACGCGCAGCGCCGCGACTTTCGCCTGAACGCGCTCTACGCCTCGCCGGACGGAACGATCCACGATCCCACCGGCGGCGGCCTAGATGACGCGCGCGCCGGCCGCATCATCTTCATTGGCGATGCCGAGACGCGGATCCGCGAAGACTATCTCCGCATCCTGCGATTCTTCCGCTTCAACGCGTGGTACGGGCGCGGCCCGCTCGATGAAAAAGGCCTCGCCGCGTGCGCGTCGCTCAAAGGCGGCATCGCCGATCTCTCGGTCGAGCGTATTTGGAAGGAAACCAAAAAACTGCTCGGCGCGCGCGATCCGCGGGACGTGCTGAACGCGATGGAGCGCACAGGCATCCGGGCAATCGCGCTGCCGGAAGCGGAGCGCCTTGGGCGCCTCGAACGCCTCATCGCGCTGGAAGCCGATTTCTTTTTTGAGATCGATGCGATGACGCGCCTTGCCGCGGCGCTGCCCTCGCAGGCGAGCGCCCGCGCTCTGGCGCGGCGTTTGAAGCTGTCGAACGACGAACGCGACCGGTTGACGGCTGCGCTTGGCGAGGACGTGCGGGTCGTCTCTTTTCTGTCGATGCGCGAGACGCGCCGCGCGATCTACAAGCTCGGTCGCCGCACGTTCGAAGATCGCGTCATGCTCGGCTGGGCCGATGATCCGAAAGACAAGACCGCCACCATGTGGCGCGCGCTGCT
>CAZXNY010000054.1:0-8251 GCA_964642205.1 uncultured Caulobacteraceae bacterium | reverse complement strand
TGCGTCGCGCCGCGTGATGGAGAAGGCGGGCCTTCGTTACGTGCGGACGTTTCATCTCGAGTGGGACGACCCGATACCGGGCACGGGAGAAGGCGAAGTCGAGTACGCGCTGACGCGCGAAGAATGGGCGCGCGCGAAGGAGAGCTGATGCCTGTGTGGCTGTTTGCATTCGCCGGCGCCGCGGTCGCGGAGATCGCGGGATGCTTTGCGTTTTGGGCGTGGCTGCGGCTCGGCAAATCGCCGCTGTGGGTGATCCCCGGCGTCGCGGCGCTCGTGCTGTTTGCGTATTTGCTCACGCACGTCGACGTCGAGCATGCGGGCCGCGCCTATGCCGCGTATGGCGGCGTCTACATTGGCGCCTCGCTTCTGTGGCTCTGGCTCATCGAAGGCGCGCGGCCGGACCGGTGGGACGTGATCGGCGCGGCGGTCTGTTTGGCGGGTGCGGGGCTCATCCTGTTTGGGCCGCGCAGCGCCTAGAATTGAAAGGTTCCTAAGGTCGATCGCGCCGCGTGACGCGCGTCACGGCCATCCGGCCTAGGCCCGGCTATCTAGTGTTCATCGCAACGACGCGATGAGCCAAGAGCCAAACGGAGCCGAAAATGACCTCTTTCAAGACCCGCGCAATCGCTTTGATCGCCGCCTGCATCGTGTTCGCCCCTGGCGCCTACGCCACGGTCCTCCAAGCCTCGCAAATCGTCGGCTAACCTCGCCATACGATTTCGAAGGACGTGCATATGACTGGACAAATCTGGGCTTGGTTCGAAAGCCTGATGCTCGCGCTGGCCTACTAGCGCTAGCGACAAAATTCAGAGCCAAGCCAAAGGGCGCGGAGCAATCCGCGCCCTTCGCATGTCTAGGCTTCGGCGGGGCGGCGGAAGCGCGGCAGCTTGATGCTTCGCACCCAGATCCGGGCCGGCTCTTCGATGAACCGGTAGGCAATCGCCGCCGCGATGGTGGAGGCGAGGAAAACGCCCGCCAAAGCCGCGATCCGCACGGGCAGGGCCGCATCGGCGGTGACGCCCAGCTTCTCGATCGCGTGAAACCACACGATGTCGATCGGCAGGTGGATCATGTAGAGCGCGTAGGACGCCGCGCCCAAGAACACGAACCGCTGGCCAGCCATCGGCGCATCCAGCTGCGCGCGGCTGGTTTCGGCGAGCGCGTAGATCAGCGCCGCGAGCGCCGGCCAGGCAAGCCCCGGCCAGAGCCGCAGCGTCGCGACCGCGATGATCCAGAACGCCGCCGCGAGCGCGACCGGCCAGGCGAGATCGGCGGGCAGCTGGCGGTGGCGGCCAAAATTGTAGAGCACCGCGCCCAAGAGGAAGGACGGGATGATGCGCAGCAGACCGATCTGCGCCGTCATCTGCTCGAAACTCAGACCAACGCCCGGCACATAGACATGCAGCCGGTCGAGCAAAGCGAAGCTGGCGACGCAGAGCGCGATGGCCATGGCGAGCGCCACGCCGGGGCGCTTGTTGTGGGAGAGCACGGCCGCCGCGATCAGTGGGAAGAGGAGGTAGGCGCCCCACTCGGCGCTGATCGACCACGACGGAAAGTTCCAACCGACGGCTTCGGTCGTGCCCCAGGCGTGGATCATCAGCAGATGCTGCGGGAGGTCCGAGAGCTTAAACGCGTCCGGGCTGCCGACGCCGGCCCCGGTCGCGGCGGCCAGCGCGAAGAGCGCGAGCATCGCGCCGAGCGCGGCGAGGTGCATCGGATAGACCCGCGCGAGGCGGTTCTGGAGGAAACGCAGATAGCCGAACCGGCCTTCCTGGACCTCCTCGAGATAGACGTGCGCCAGGATGAACCCGGAGAGGATGAAGAAGAGGTCGACCCCCATCCAGCCGTGGGCGGCGAGGCCAAAATTGCCCAGCCCGAGGCCCAAATGGTCTCGGAAATGGTACAGGAGCACCCAGAACGCCGCGATAAAACGCAGGCTGGTCAAGGGCTTGAGGTCGGTCGGGTACGCGGAGGCGGCCATCATGGGTTCGCCTCTCGCAAGAATTAGGCCCGGCTATTTCTCCGGCGCCAACCCATTGAGGAGCGCGGTTGCGGCCTTGGCTTGGGCATCCGTCAGGCCTCGGAGCATCTCAGCCAGCGCGGGCGCGTAGACGGCCCAGGTGTCCTTCCGGAGCTTTGCGCCCACGGGGGTGAGGCGGACGATCTGGCCGCGCGCGTCCTCCGGGCACTCTTCGCGGACCACCAGGCCCTCGCCCTCCAGCCGGTCGAGCAGGCGGGTGATGTTGTAGCGCTCTAAAAACAAGACCTTGCCGAGATCGCGAGGCCGGATTGCCCCGCCTTCCCGCTCGATGCCCCACAGCACGGAATACCGCTCCAGATCCGCGACACCGGCGGCTTTGAGCTTGCCGGCGATCTGATCCTGCATCCGCACGCTGGCCTGGTTCACGGCCACCCACAGGCGCTGCAGCTCGTCCGACGGAATCTCGAAGGTGGGTTGTTGCATTTGCAGCAAGTAAGCCTATGTTGCGTTTGCAACAAGATACGCCGCTGCGACGGATTTGGAAACGCCGGCCGTCGCGGCCCGTTTGAACCCTCGAAAGGACCACGTCATGACCAAGACCGTCGCCGTCATCGTCGGCAGCCTCCGCAAGGACAGCGCGAACAAGACGGTCGCGCGCGCGCTGGAGCAGATCGCCGGCCCGCAGCTGAAGTTCGACTATATCGAGATCGGCGATTTGCCGTTTTACAACGAAGACACCGAGAACGCGGGCGCGCCGGCGGCGTGGCAGCGCGTGCGCGAGCAAGTGAAGCGCGCCGACGCGGTGCTGTTCGTGACGCCGGAATATAACCGCAGCGTGCCCGGCGTTCTGAAGAACGCGGTCGACGTGATCTCGCGCCCGTACGGAAAGAACAATTTCGATGGCAAACCGGCGGCGGTGATCTCTTCTTCGCCCGGCGCGCTCGGCGGCTTCGGCGCTAACCATCACTTGCGCCAATCTCTGACGTTCCTGAACACGCCGATCCTGCAACAGCCGGAAGCGTATTTCGGCGGCGTGTTCGGCTGGTTCGATGAAGCCGGCAATGTGAAGGACGAAGGCGCGAAGAAATTGCTCGGCGCGTTCGCGGATAAATTCGCGGCCTGGATCAGCAAGCACGCGTGAGCGTAGCGCGCCGCTCTTCAAGGGAAGGGCGGCGCGCCCTCGCTAAATGAGTTGAAGTGAACTCAGCGCCCTGAACGCGACATAGCCGGCGACCGCGAACACCATGAGGGCGAACCCGCGCCGCAAGGTTGCTTCCCGGCCTGCGAGCGCGCGGCTCGCGCGTAGCCCGGCAAACCCGCCAATCGCGCCGCCGATCACAAGCGCCAGCACCAGCGTCCATTCGATCAACCCGGAGAGCGCGTAATTCGTGGCCGTCGATGCGCCGAACAGCCCAACGGACACGAGCGAGGAGGCGGCCGCGTTCGAGATCGTCATCCCTGCCGCGAGCATGAGGCCGGGCACGATCAAGAATCCGCCGCCGATTCCGAAGAAGCCGGCCGCGAACCCGACGAGCACACCCATCGGCGCGAGGCGCAGCATCAATTCGGGCGTGATATGCACGTTTGGATCGCCGCTGTTGCGCGGCGTGCGCAGCATGGACGCGGCGATCGCGGCCATCGCGGCCGCGAATCCAAGCAGAAGCCAGCGCCCATCGACCGCCTTCGCGAGCGAGGAGCCGGCGAATGCGCCAATAAGACCCGCTGCGCCGAACACGATCGCGCACGGCCATTTCACGGCGCCTGCACGCGCGTGCCCGATGAGATTGACCGCGGCGTTGAGCGCGACCGCTGCGCTCGCGGTGCCGATGGCGACGTGCGGATCGCTGACGCCCACGGCGTAGAGCAGAAGCGGCGCCGCAAGCACCGATCCGCCGCCGCCGAACAAGGCCAGCAGAAAACCGACAAGCGCGCCGCAGAGCACGGCGATCGCAAGCGCTTCGGGGGCGAGCGCGCCGGTCACGCCGCGCGCCGGTTCCAAGGCATGATGGCGAGCACCTTCGCCATGCCGCACCAGCCTGTCGCGCCGGCAAAGACGAGGCCGGCGCCAATCGCGGCGGGAATGATGGCGAACATCGGATCGAGCGTCAGCGCGCCGATCGCGCCGGTGAGCGCAATCGCGCCCGCGGTCATCTGAACCTGCCGATTCATTTCGAGCGGCGCGCGCGCATCGGTTTCGACGGGCAGGCCGGCGCGCTTCCAGGCATCGAGCCCGCCCTCGAGCAAGAAGCCTTGCCCTTCCACGAGCGCCGAAAGGCGCGCGCAATTGGCGCCGGTGCGCATGCCGGAGCGGCAGTGAAACACGACGGGACCGCTGCGCGCATCGAGCGCGACATGGCCCGCTTCCAGGCGCGAAAGCGGAATTGAGACCGCGCCGGGCGCGTGCTCGCGTGCGAACTCATCGGCCTCGCGGATATCGACAAGCGTAGCGCCCTCGCGCAGGGCGCGCGCCGCGTCTTGCGGCGTCAGGACGGGCAATGTGGTCATGTGCGGTTCTCAAACCTCCGGGCAGAAGATGTCAGCGAGTGTGCCGATGACGCGCACGGCGTTGGGATCGGCGATGCGATAGAAGATCGATTGGCCCTCGCGCCGGGTGGCGACGATGCCTTCCTCGCGCAGCAGAGCGAGGTGCTGCGAGAGCGCCGATTGCGAGAGGCCGAGGCGCTCTTGCAGCGCGCCGACGGACAATTCGCCCCCGCCAAGCTGGCAAAGCACCATCAGACGCCGCTCGTTGGCGAGCGAACGCAGCAGCCGCGCGGCCGCCGAGGCGTTCTCCTCGAACTTGGCCCGGTCGAAGGTGGTCAAATCGATCATGGGGCTCGATATATCAGGTGTTGCTAATTTAGCAAGTGCTAATATATTGGTTCGAAATCAGCCCATCGGAGCCGACATGGTCGAAATTCTTCCCTTCTTCGACGCCGCCACATCCACGGTCACGTATCTGGTCGCCAGCGCGGGCGAGGCGGCGGTGATCGATCCGGTGCTGGATTTCGATCCCAAGGCCGCGCGCCTCACCACCGGCTCGGTCGATGCGGTGCTGGCGGCTGCGGCGGCGCGCGGCTGGCGCATCACCTGGGCGCTCGATACCCACGCGCACGCCGATCACCTCTCAGCGGCTGATTATGTGCGCGCCAACACGGGGGCGAAGATCGGCATCGGCGCGCGCATCACCGATGTGCAGCGCGCGTTCAAGCCGCTGTTCAACGCGTCCGATCTCGCAACGGACGGGCGCGCGTTCGACTCGCTGTTCGAAGATGGCGCCACGTTCAAGATCGGCGAGGCCGAGGTGCGTGTGATGCACACGCCGGGACATACGCCCGCCTGCGTAACGTACGTGATCGGGGATGCGGCGTTCGTCGGCGACACGTTGTTCATGCCGGACTACGGCACGGCGCGCGCGGACTTTCCGGGCGGCGATGCGGCCACACTCTATCGCTCGATCCGGCGCATTCTCGATCTGCCGGAAACGACGCGGATCTTCGTCGGCCACGATTATCTGCCCGCTGGACGCGATGCGCCGGCGTGGGAAACCACGGTGGCGGCCGAACGCGCCAGCAACGTGCATGTGCGTGACGGCGTGAGCGAAGACGCGTTCGTCGCGATGCGCCGCGCGCGCGACGCAACATTGGCGGCGCCGGTGCTGATCTTGCCGTCTTTGCAGGTGAACATTCGGGCTGGTGCGCTGCCGCCGGCGGAGAGCGATGGAACGACCTACCTCAAATTGCCGGTAAACAAGCTCGGCGCAGCATAGTCCGAACGCGCCCGCATTTGCCCAGAGGCCTCGCGGGCGCTACGGCGCTCTAACCATCGCTCCGGAGCGCCCATGAAATTCGTTCAAGCGCAGCAACTGAACAGCGTCGCCGATTACGCGATGATCGAGGGCGCGGCGCCTGAGCCGGGCGAGGGGCAAGTGCGCATCAAGGTCGTGTGCTGCGGCATGGGCTATGTCGATGCGTTGGTGGCGCTCGGCAAATATCAGGTGAAGCCGCCCGTGCCGTTCACGCCGGGGCAGGAGATTGCGGGCGTCGTCGATGCGGTGGGCGCGGGCGTTTCGTCGTTGAAGGTCGGCGACCGGGTGATGGCGTCGACGTTCGGTGGCGGGCTATCGGAATTTGCGGTCGCGCCGCAGCAAGCGGTGGTGGCGATTCCCGCTGCCATGAGCTTTGCGCAGGCGGCGGGCTTTCGCGTGAACTACATCACCGCGCTGCACGGGCTCAAGGATCGCGCGGCGTTGCGCGTGGGCGAGCGTTTGCTGGTGTTTGGCGCGGCGGGCGGCGTGGGCGCGGCGGCGGTGCAAGTCGGAAAGCTGCTGGGCGCGGAGGTGATCGCAGCGGCGTCAACGCCGGAGAAGCGCGACTTTGCGATGGCGCACGGTGCGAGCGCGACGATCGACACGGCGCCGGAGGGTTGGCGCGATCGCTTGAAGGCAGTGTGCGGCGGCAAGGGGCCGGACGTGATCTTCGATCCGGTGACGGGGCCGCTGTTCGAAGCCGCGTTCCGCTCGCTGGTGTGGAACGGGCGCCATCTCGTCGTTGGCTTCGCGGGCGGGCCAATTCCGTCGCTGCCCATCAACCTGACCTTGATGAAGGGCGCCGCGCTCGTCGGCGTCGACGTGCGGCAGTTTCAGATGTTCGAGGCTGCGCACGGGCAAGAGCATTTGCGCGAGCTGCTTGGCTGGGTCGCGGAGGGCAGGCTCGCACCGGCGGTCGGGCGGCGCTTTGCGTTCGGCGATTTCGGGGACGCGATGACGTTCGCGATTTCGGGTCAGGGCATGGGCAAGACGGTGATCGACGTCGCGCCGAGCTAACGCGTTACGGCCACTTCGCGAGGGGCGGGAGCGAGCTCAGGATCGTTTCGATGTTGCCGCCAGTTTTGAGGCCGAAGACGGTGCCGCGGTCATACAGGAGATTAAATTCGGCGTAGCGGCCGCGGCGGGTGAGTTGTTCGTCGCGGTCGGCCTCGGTCCAGGCTTGGTTCGCGTGTTTGCGCAGCAGCTTTGGATAGATGTCGAGAAATGCGCGGCCGACGTCTTGGGTGAACGCGAAGTCCTTTTCCCAATCGCCATCGCTGTTGCGGTGATCATAGAAGATGCCGCCGACGCCGCGGTGCTCTTTGCGATGCGGGGAGTAGAAGTACTCGTCGCACCACTCCTTGTAGCGGGTCCACTCGTCGCCATGCGCGTCGCACGCTTGTTTGAACGCGGCGTGGAAGGCGCGGGCGTCTTCGTGCTCCTGGCTGCGCTGGTAGTCTTGTGTGGGGTTTAGATCGCCGCCGCCGCCGAACCACCACTCGGTCGTGATCATGTGGCGCGTGTTCATGTGGGCGGCGGGGCAGTGCGGGTTGCGCATGTGGGCGATGAGCGAGACGCCGGCGGACCAGAAGCGCGGATCGTCCGCCGCGCCCTTGATGGTCTTGGCGAAATCCGGCGCGAACTCGCCGTAGACGTTAGAAACGTGGACGCCGACTTTTTCGAAGAACCGGCCCCGCATCAGGCCGCCGGTCCCGCCGCCTTGGTCGGACGAGCCATCGCCCCGCGTCCAGGGCTTCTTCTCGAACCGGCCGGGCTCGCCGGGGTAGAGGGCGGGGTTGGCCTCGTCCTCAAGGCGCTCGAATGCGGCGATCAGATCGGCCTGCAGCGCGTAGAACCAGTCGCGGGCGCGGGCCTTCTGAGAATCGGAAACGGTGCTCTTGGCAGTGGTCGTCACGTTAGCCTCTCGAAGCCGCCTGTTTGGCGCATGGCCTCCGATAACGCCACCGCCGCGGCGGTCACGACATTGAGGGAGCGCAGGCCCGCGGCCATCGGGATGCGGACGATCGCGTCGGCGGCGGCGGCGAGTTCCAGTGAAGAGCCCGCGCTTTCGCGGCCGAGGGCGATCGTATCGGTTTGCGTGAACGCAAAATCGTGCAGACGCACGCCGCCGTCCGTCTCGATCAGCACCAAACGCCCCAGCAATGCCGCGCGGAACGAAGCTAGTCCGTCATGCCGTGCGATCTGCGCATGCGGCCCATAGTCCAGCGCGGCGCGCTTCAGCGCGCGGTCGGTCAGCGGAAATCCACAGGGCTCGACGATATCGAGCGGTGTGGCGAGGCACGCGGCGAGACGGATCGCCGCGCCAAGATTCTGCGGGATGTCAGGTTGATAGAGCGCGAGGCGCACGTTATGGGCTCCATCGCTGAATAGGGCGCTCTTTGGAGCGGGCGACGGGGTTCTAACACGGGCCTCCGGTGGGTTTGGGCAAGCGCCTGCGGCGC
>CAZXNY010000053.1:8922-11729 GCA_964642205.1 uncultured Caulobacteraceae bacterium | reverse complement strand
TTGCTGTCGATCGCAAGGTTGAAGAGCGCCAAGTCGCGAACGTGATTTGAGATCTGAAGCCCACGCGGATCGCCCAAACTTCGCGCGGTTTGAGCGGCGGCTCTTGGCCCGTCACCTTGCCTTTATTCCATGGCACAAATGGCTTGTGCGCTTGCTCGAATGTTCGCGTCTCCATGATCGTCCTCCTTCACTGGAGGACTAGAACAGCGACGCCTGTCGGCTCAGATACTCAAATCAATTCAGCAGCACGACAGACAGCGGCGCCATCCCAAGAGCGGCTGATTGGGCGCAAGGGACACAAAGCCGACGTACGAACTCACTGGACACCAGCAAAAGGCATCATTCGCGCCGATATTGAGGCCTCACCCGCACCTTAAGCATCCCGAAGGCGATAGCCGATTCCAGGCTCGGTCAGGATGAAGCGCGGCGCGCTGGAATCGACCTCAATCTTCTGACGCAATTGCCCAACGTAGACGCGCACGAATTGCGTATCGGTGACCGCCGCGCCCCAGCCGGCAGCGAGCAGCTGTTTGTGCGTTACGACTTGGCCGGCGTGTTGGGCCAAAGTTTGCAGAAGGTCATACTCCTTGCGGGTCAACCGAATCTCAACACCGTCGACGCTGACGCGGCGCTTTGCGAAATCAACACAGAGACCGTGCGCGGCGTACTCGGTCTGATCCGACTTGCGGCGCGCCTGATGACGTAGCGCCGCGCGCAGGCGCGCCTGCAGTTCGCCCATATGGAACGGCTTTGTAACGAAATCGTCCGCCCCAATATCGAGCGCGGCGATGCGCTCGGCCTCATCGTGGCGCGCGGAGAGAACCACGATCGGCGCCTCGGTCCATTCGCGCAGCGCCGCAATGACGTCTTTGCCGTCCATGTCGGGCAGCCCGAGGTCAAGCAGGATGGCCTCGGGCGCGTTTTGCGCGACAGACGAGAGCGCCTCAGCGCCCGTTTCAGCGAGCGATATGCGATAGCCAGCTGCCATCAACGCCGACCGCAGCACACGTGCGATCGGCGGCTCGTCATCGACGAGCAAAATTCTGGGTGCGACTTCGCTCACTCGACGGGCTCCATCGCTGGATGGGCTGGCAGACGCACCTCCATACGCGTGCCCCGTCCTGCCGCAACCGGGCTCACTGCCCGCACGTTGCCGCCAAATGACTCGACGAGTCCGTGCGCAACGGAGAGGCCAAGCCCCACACCGCCGTGCGCGCGCCTGTCGCTGCGGCCGCGAAAGAACTTATCGAACACGCGCGGCAAGTCCGCTTTGGCAATTCCGGGGCCCTCGTCTTCTACAGTCAACACGATATCGCCGTCGTCGCGCGCCGCGCCCACCAAGATGGTGGACCCAACCGGCGCAAAAGAGATCGCGTTCTCCAGCAGGTTTATAAGGGCCTGCTCGATCAGAACCGGATCAACGAAGATGCGCTCACCCTGTGTCCTGTACGCGCGCAAAACACGCCGGCCCTTGAGGCTTGCGCTCACGCGCTCAACGGCGGAAGAAATCGCTTCTCCCGGATCGAGCAAGACACTGCGCACCTGCAAAGCGCCCGATTCGAGCCGTGTCATCTCCAAAAGATTTGCCACGTAGCGATTCAGGCGCTCCGCTTCGTCTTGGATCGTCTCCAGCATTTCCTGACGTGTCGCCGCGTCGAACTGCTCGGAATGCTCCTGCAGCGATGTCGCTGACGCGAGAATCGTGGACAGAGGCGTGCGCAGATCATGCGAGAGCGACGACAAGAGCGCCGTCCTCAACCCCTCTTTCTCAGCCACGATCGTTGCCTCAGCAACTTCAGTAATCAGCCGGGCGCGATCGATAGCGACCGCGCCAAGCTCTAGGACCGCCTCAATCCAACGCCGATCCGGCGTGTTCGCGTCCAACGCATCGCTGACCCAGATCGCGACACAGCCAAGCGCGCGCTCTCCGGTTTCAAGGCGCAGGAGCCAGCGGTCTGACCTAACCTCGTCCTTCCAGTTCGACGCCAAGAAGGCGCGCGCATCCGCCTCAGCTGCGCGCGCGGCGTCGCGCTTTTGCGGGGAAGAGGCGGTAAGCGAAAGCTGATGCGCCTGCCCTAGCCAAATTGAAGCACAGCAACCGCCGCGCTCCAGGTGCGTGACAACGCGCCTGGCAGCGTCGCTGGGCTCGATCGCGTGAGACAAGTCGCGGCTCGCCTCAAACAGCATTGTCAGCTCGCGCAGCCGATTGGTCGCGTCGCGCGCGCGATCGCTTAGCCGGCCCGATAGCCCACCGACAAGAAAGCCGCCGACGAGAAAACTCGCGAAAGCGAGGAAATCGGCCGGCGCAAAGTGCAACGAAAATCGCGGCTCGATCAGGAAGAAATTATAGCTCAGGAAAGCGAGAATCGCGGCGAAGAGCGCCGCGCGCATCCCGAGCCACATACCAGCGAGCAATATCGCGCCGAAGAAGACCAGCGAGAGATTTCTCGGGTCCGGCATCGACGTCCAAAAATAGCCGAGACAAGTCGCGGCCGCGATCAACATCGCGGCGATGACATAGTGTCTCCCAGCGCGGCGCGCCGTCTCGTCTTGCGAGACGACGTTGCGCGCAACGGCGACGACACTTGAGCTTTTCGAGGGCGCCATGCGCTTTACTAGCGCATTTTCTCCGCTTGTCCGAGTGCGGGCCGCACGCGGTTCCCCGAGCGGACCTTATAAAATCCTTACACTTCAGTACAGGCTCGTCATCCCTAGAGTCCGCCACGCGCGCCGGGCGCAATTTCATCCAACTAAGGGGAAATCATGAGCCAGAACGCGGCCCCTTCTTTTGCTGACATCAACGCCAT
>CAZXNY010000053.1:0-8822 GCA_964642205.1 uncultured Caulobacteraceae bacterium | reverse complement strand
AAGGGGAAATCATGAGCCAGAACGCGGCCCCTTCTTTTGCTGACATCAACGCCATAGGAAGACTCCGCCGCCGCGAGCCGACTCACGGATATCGTTTCGCTGACCAGCGGCATTGCGCGCCCGCTCGGCGATCGCCAGCGGATCGCGCGGAATCAAAGCGGCGAGATGGCGGCTTGACGAACCTCGCTCCTCGCCGCGCCGTGGGGACGCCCGCGCTGACGCTCGCCGGCGTCTCCAAAAGCTTCGACAACGGCGCGACCTTCGCAGTACGAGACGTCTCGCTCACCGTGAGCTACGGCCAGTTCATTTCGTTGGTCGGCGGCTCGGGCTCGGGCAAGACAACGACTCTCAAGATTCTAAACCGCTTGATCGAAGCCGATGCTGGCGAAGTGCGCGTCGGCGGCAAACGCACGGCGGACATCCCCGGCCACGAACTGAGACGACGGATTGGTTATGTGTTTCAAGGCATTGGGCTGTTTCCGCACCTAACTGTCGCGGAGAACGTCGCGGTGACGCCGCGGCTGCTCGGCTGGCCAGATCACGAAATAGCAGCGCGCGTCGATAGCTTGCTCGACCTCGTGGAATTGGCGCCGGACGTCTACCGCTCGCGTTTCCCCGCGGCGCTTTCGGGAGGGCAGCGACAAAGAGTGGGGTTCGCCCGCGCGCTGGCGGCGACACCGCAGATCGTCCTTATGGATGAGCCATTCGGCGCTCTTGATCCCATCACGCGCGATTCGCTGAGCCAAGCTTATATGCGGCTCCATGATCGGTTTGGGCTCACCACAATCATGGTCACGCATGACCTCAATGAAGCGTTGCTGCTCTCGCATCTTCTGGGCGTGATGCAAGAAGGGCGTCTGGTTGCGTTCGGCGAGCCGTCTGATTTGCTTGCGCGTACGGACAACGCCTATGTGCGCGATCTGCTCGCCACGCCGCGCATGCAAGCAGAACGGATTGCCGAGAAATTCGGCGTGCGTGCTCCGCACGATGGATGAGCGCTGGGCCGCTGCGTGGGCAAGGTTGCCAGACTATCTGAGCCAGCACGTCCTGCTGAGCGCTGCAGCGCTCGCGCTCGGCCTGCTGATTTCACTCCCGCTCTCGATATACGCGGCGCGGCGCGCATGGCTGCGCTGGCCGGTGCTGGCGACATCGAGCCTCATCCAGACGATCCCGAGCCTTGCGCTTCTGGCGCTCTTTTATCCCCTCCTTCTTGGTCTATCCGCGCTCGTCCTCACCCTTTTCGGGGTCACCTTTTCTGCGCTCGGCTTCTTGCCGTCCCTTCTCGCGCTGACGCTCTATTCCATGCTGCCGATCGTGCGAAACGCGATCGTTGGCCTCACCGGGCTCGACCCAGCCGTGCTGGAAGCTGCACGCGGCGTGGGCATGACCGAGCGCCAATCTCTCCTCCGCGTTGAGCTGCCCCTCGCAGCGCCCGTCATCCTTGCTGGGGTGCGCACAAGCGCCGTGTGGGTCATCGGTACGGCAACCTTGTCGACGCCAATCGGCCAGACCAGCCTCGGCAATTATATCTTCACGGGCCTGCAAACGGAGAACTGGATTTTCGTGCTGTTCGGCTGCGCAGCAGCCGCGGGCCTGGCCATGATCACCGATCAAATGCTTGGCCTCATCGAATCCGGCCTCGCAAAGCGTCGTCCGCAGCGCATTGCGATCGGCGCGGCCGCGCTCGTTGTAGGCGCGGCGCTTGCTCTCGCACCGAGCCTGGCGCGCGAAACGAGCACCTACACGATCGGCGCGAAGACATTCTCCGAGCAGTTTATCCTCGCACGCGTTATATCCGATCGGCTCGAAGCGAATGGACTAAGCGCGCGCCCGCGCACCGGTTTGGGCTCTACCGTCATTTTGCGCGCGCTCGCCGAGGGCGACATCGACGTCTATGTCGAATACTCGGGCACCATCTGGGCGAATGCGATGGGTCGCACGGACAATCCGGGCCGGGCGGAAATTCTTGAAGAAGTGACGGTCTGGCTGCAGCGCACCTATGGCGTTACCGTCGTCGGCGGCCTTGGTTTTGAGAATACCTATGCGCTTGCAATGCGCCGCGACCGCGCCGCGGAACTGGGCGTCACCGGCGTCGGCGATCTTGCGCGCGCTTCGCCGCGGCTCACGATTGGCGGCGATTATGAATTCTTCGCGCGCCCGGAGTGGGTGGCGCTGCGAGATGCTTACGGGCTGGGCTTTCGGAATGAGCGCCAATTCCAATCCACGTTCATGTACCGCGCGCTGCAAGATGGCGATGTCGATGTGATCGCTGCGTTCTCCAGCGATGGGCGCATCGCCGCAAACGATCTGCTGGTGCTCGCCGATCCGCAGGAGGCTTTGCCGCCGTACGACGCGCTGCTGCTCATAGCGCCAAGCCACGCCAACGACCCGGCGCTGCGCACCGCACTCGAACCACTCGTTGGCGCCATTCCCGTCGAAGCAATGCGCCAAGCCAACGAAATGGTGGACCGCGAGAGGGACAAAGCTTCTCCGCGCGCCGCCGCCGCCTGGTTGAGCCAAGAGATCGAACGGCGCCGAAGCGCCGCCGAGAGCCCGTAGCCTTATAACAATCCTACGCTTCTGCGCGCCGGCCTTCCCGCTATCCTGACCAAGATGCACGCGAAATCACATTAGTAGTGACATGTCCTTGGACGCCGCAAATCTAGCCCATCAAGCCCTTCAGCAAGCTGAGGCATGGTTGGCCACACAGAACGCGCCGCCTTGGCTGGCGGACTCCGCTGCATTCTTGCAGCAATCATGGAACGACGGCATTTGGGGCGTGAGCTACGGCGCGATGGCGACCGCGGCGGCCGTGCTCGCAACAGCGTTTGTGTTTCGAGGCCTGTTCGCACGCTGGGTGCTGCGGTTGGTCCGCGCCGCAGCCTCGCGCTCACGAACACCACTCGATGACGCACTTGTCGACGCATTATGTGAGCCGCTGAAACTCGTATTCATTGTCATCGGCCTCGACATGGCCGTGCGAGTCACGCAACCGCCGGCCCAAACCCAAGCCTTCGCCGATCAGCTTGTGCGCTCGCTATTGGCCGTCACCGTGTTTTGGGCGCTGCATCGTCTCGCGCAACTTCTGCGCCTCGTTCTCAAACCGCTATCCGACGCATTGACGCCGGCCGCCATCGACTGGATCGTCAAGTCACTCCAGATCGTGTTCCTCGTCGTCGGCGCCGCTGCGGTGCTGGAGCTGTGGGGCGTGCGCGTTGCGCCATTGCTCGCCGGCCTCGGCATCTTCGGCGTCGCGGTAGCGCTTGGCGCGCAGGACCTCTTCAAGAACCTGATCGCGGGCATCGCCGTGCTGATGGAGCGGCGTTTCCGCAAAGGTGATTGGATACAGGTAGAGGGCGTTGTTGAGGGCGTCGTCGAGCAGATCAATTTCAGATCCACGGTCGTACGCAGATTCGACGACAGCCCCGTTTACGTCCCGAACGCGAACTTTTCCGACAACGCAGTTGTCAACTTTTCGCGGATGACGCGTCGGCGCATTCATTGGGCCATCGGGCTTGAATACGGCGCCACCGTCGACCAGCTGAAGCGCGTCCGAGACCGCGTTGAGAGCTACCTGCTGAACACACCAGCGTTCGTGAAGCCCCCCGAGGCCTCTCTGTTCGTGCACATCGAGAACTTCAGCGAAAGCTCGATCGACCTCATGATCTACTGCTTCACGCGCACAACCGTTTGGGGCGAATGGCTCGCGGCCAAGGAAGCTCTGGCGCTTGAACTCAAGCGCATCGTGGAAAGCGAGGGCGTCGGCTTCGCGTTCCCGAGTCAATCGCTCTACGCGCCAGGCCTCGAAGGTGTTTTGGCTGATCTGGCCGATCGGGGCCGCCCCGATACGGACGAACCTCTACGCCGCAAACGCGCGCAGTGAACCAACGAAGGGAAACGCCCATGACACAACATCTCCGGATCATCGCCGTGCGACTGCGCCTTCTCGTTGCTTGCGCGTCCGCCGCCCTGCTGTTTGCCTGCGCAACGACGACCCGGACAGCGCCACAAAGCGCGGCTATCGAGAAGGTTCGGGACACCAACTGGACACTGACATCAATCGACGGCGTAGCACCCAGCGCTCCAACGCCCACGCTGACCTTCGGCGCGCAATATCGCTTATCAGGCCAAGGCGGATGCAACCCATTCTATGGAATCTACGGCAACGACAATGGGCGCATCGCAATACGCACAGTGCGCGCCGCGAACGAGGTCTGCGACGGTGCCGTCATGGACCAAGAGCGCGCCTATCTCGATGCCCTGCGAAACGCGCAGCAAATCGACCTCCGGGCAGATGGGATGCTGCGTGTAGATGGCGCGCAAAACAGCGTCATGCTCTTCACGCCCAATTCTCCGTAAGTCTCCCAACACGCGATGGCGGTCAATCGCGACAGCAAGAAACTGCCCAAAACGGATTTAGAGCGCATCCCTGGTAAGGCTGAGGTCGCGATGTCCGCTATCAGCGCCAGCGCCTCTCCCCTCTTCGTCCGAAATTGCCCCGAAGCAGACAACGAACGCTGACACTCAGCGAATGTCCGTTGTGCGAAACGTCACGTAGCTGCGGGTGCCTGAAAATGCCCCGGTGCGGACACGCACGGCGATGACGCCCCGGCGGCCCGCGCGTTGGTCGCGGCGGTCGTCCTTACTTTTTCGGGGCAACAATGCGTAGCGCGGTGAGCGCGCGGCCCGCGCGGTATGGCGGTGAGGCCCTCAGCCCAATTCATGCGCCGTGGCCCAGTAATACCAACGCTTTTCGACGCGGGCGCGGGCCGAGTTTCGGCCTACCTACAGCCCTATCTACAAAGCGGTCGCCAAAACCGGCCTTCAAGCGCGGCGGGGCTCGCAAGTTAGGCCGCTTCATCGACGGCGATCGCGAGCCCTTATGGCAGGCGAGTACTTTGATGTGGGCGTCCAACCGAAGCTCATCGAACGCGCAGCGCAGGCGCCGTTTTGTAGGTAGGAGCGTAGGTACAACACGCTTTGCCGCTTTAACTGCAGCAGTACGTTTTGGTTTTGCTGACTTTTTCACTGAGTATCTGGCGGAGAGGGAGGGATTCGAACCCTCGATACGGTTGCCCGTATTCCGGTTTTCGAGACCGGCGCGATCGACCACTCCGCCACCTCTCCGCGGGTTGTGGTGCGGGGCTGATCTAGTGCAAGCCGTGGGCCAGGGCAAACGCCTGTTGAGCGCCCTCCCCAGCCGACATTTTAGCCCGTTTCGCTCATCAGCCGGGCGTTGCCGCCGGCCGAGGTTGTATCAACGCAGAGCGCCCGCTCGTTTGCGAAGCGCAACAAATAGTGCGGGCCGCCAGCTTTCGGGCCAGTGCCGGAAAGCCCCTCGCCGCCGAAGGGCTGCGAGCCGACGACGGCGCCAATCATGGTCCGGTTGACGTAGAAGTTTCCAACGCGCGCCTTGGCGCGCACGAGATCGGCAGTTTGGCGGATGCGGCTGTGGAGCCCCATCGTGAGGCCGTATTCGGCGGCGTTGATGCGATCGAGCAGTGCGGGCAGCTCATCGCCCTTCCAGCGCACGACATGGAGCACAGGGCCGAATACTTCTTGCTGCAACTGATCGGGCGCATCGAGCGCGACGATCGCGGGCGCGAGGAACCAGCCGTTGGCGTTCGCGGCGGACGCATCGGCGCGCCAGACGATGCGAGACTTGTTTGCGGCAAGATGCGCTTCGATCTTCGTGCGCGCGGCTTCGTCGATCAGCGGACCGATGTCGGTCGCGACGTCCCCGGGATCGCCGATGCGCCACGCGGCGGCGGCGCCCGTGATCATTTCGAGCATGCGGTCGGCGACGTCGTCTTGCACGCAGAGCAGCCGGAGCGCGGAGCAGCGCTGGCCCGCGCTTTGGAACGCGGATATCAGTACGTCGTCGGCCACTTGCTCCGGCAGGGCCGAAGAATCCACGATCATAGCGTTGATGCCGCCGGTTTCGGCGATGAGTGGCGCGATCGGGCGCGTTTCATCTTCAAGCAACGTGCGCGCGATGCGGCGCGCGGTGGCGGTTGAGCCGGTGAACGCGACGCCGGCGACGTTGCGGTCCGCGACGATGGCGCCGCCGATCTCGCCATCGCCGGGCAGTAGGTGGAGCACGTTCGTGGGCACGCCTGCTTGGTGCAGCACGCGCACGGCGGCGGCGGCGATCAGCGGCGTTTGCGGTGCGGGCTTGGCGAGCACGCTATTGCCGGTGACGAGCGCAGCGGCGACCTGGCCCGTGAAGATCGCGAGCGGGAAATTCCATGGGCTAATGCATGCGAACACGCCGCGGCCTGCGAGCGTGAGTTCGTTGAACTCGCCGGTCGGGCCCGGCAGCACGTCGGGTGCGAAGAGCTTTTCGGCTTGCGCGGCGTAGTAGCGGCAGAAATCGACGGCTTCGCGCACCTCAGCAATCGCGTCGGGCAGCGTCTTCCCTGCTTCGCGCACGGCAAGCGCGGCGAAGAGATCGGATTGCTGCTCGAGGGCGTCGGCGGCGCGGCGCAGCGCATCGGCGCGCGTGGCGACGGGCGTTGCGGACCATGATGGCGCGGCCGTGGCAGCGCTCGCGGCGGCGCGCGCGACATCCGCGCGCGTCGCGCTCACGACCGTGCCGGCGATGCGTGTTGTATCGGCGGGATCACGCACGGGCTTTGCTTCGCCACTCACCTCAACGCCGTCGATGATCGGCGCGGCGGTGTGGCGGCCGTGCCAATGCGTGGCGAGCTTGGCCTGGAACGCGGCGAGCGTTGCACGGTCCGTCATGTCGATGCCTTGCGAGTTGGGGCGTTCGGGCGCGTAGAGATCGGCGGGCTTTGGGATCGCCGGATGCGGCGTGAAATTCGCGGCGCGCACGGCGGCGACAGGGTCTTCCGCGAGCTGCTCGGCCGGCACGTCTTCGTCTGCGAGCTGATGCACGAAACTCGAATTGGCGCCGTTTTCGAGCAAGCGGCGCACGAGGTAAGCGAGCAGATCGCGATAGCCGCCGACGGGCGCGTAGATGCGGCAGCGGAGCTCGCTGCGTTCGGCGAGCGCTTCGTAGAGCGCCTCGCCCATACCATGAAGGCGCTGAAACTCGACATCGCGCCGCGCGCCGATCCACTGCAGCAGGATCGACACGGTCATCGCGTTGTGCGTTGCGAAGGCGGGTGCGATGCGATCTTCGGCGAGCATCTGGCGCGCGCAGGTGAGGTAACTTACGTCGGTCGCGGCTTTGCGCGTGAAAACGGGATAGTCCGATAGCCCCTGCTGTTGCGCGCGTTTGATCTCCGTATCCCAGTACGCGCCCTTGACGAGGCGGACCGGGATGCGGCGCTTGGTCTGCTCGCCAATTGTGCTGATCGCTTCGACCACGGCGCCGGCGCGCTTTTGATACGCTTGCACAGCGAGCCCAAGACCATCCCAACCGGCGAGCTGTGGCGCGGCGGCGGTGCGCGCGAAAATATCGAGCGAGATTTCGAGGCGCTCGGCTTCTTCTGCATCCACCGTGAGGCCGACGCCGCCACGCGCGGCGGCTTCTGCAAGTTCGACAAGACGCGCAGAGAGCTCCGGCACGGCGCGCGCTTCGTTGGCGAGCGAATAGCGCGGATGAAGCGCGGAGAGTTTCACCGAAACCGCGTGGCGCTGCATCAGCGGCAAATCGGTTTGCGCGCGCGCGACATGCGCAATGGCGTCGAGATATGAGGCGAAATAGCGATCTGCGTCGGGGAAAGTGCGGGCGCCCTCGCCCAGCATGTCGAACGAGCAGAGGCCATCATCGCCGGCGCGCTCGAGCGCTTCTTCGATGGTCCGCCCAAGCACGAAATGCGCGCCCATCAACTGCATCGCGGTGGACACAGCGCGCAGCACCAACGGTTCGCCTGCGCGCCGCACCAAGCCGCGTAGCACGCCGCCGCGCTTTGAATCCATCAGCGCGCGCGTGAGCACGAGGCCCAGTGTTGCTGCGTCGACCGGGAGCGATCCGGCTTGCCCGAGATGCGCGGACCACCGGCCCTCGCCGACTTTGTCGCTGACAAGAAGCGCGGCCGTGTCGCCATCGGGAATGCGCAGATAGGCTTCCGCGAGCGCGAGAAGCGCAAGGCCCTCTTCCGTGCCGAGCGCGTATTCCTGCAAGAACGCATCGATCCAGCCCGGGCCACGCGACGCGCGCACCGCGGCGATGAGCGCAAGTGCTTTCTCGCGTGCCGCGGCGCTCTCCGTGTCTGACATTTGCGCGCGCGGCGCGAGCGCGGCGAGCACTTCCGGCTCGGGCGCGCGATAGAGCGCCGTGAGAGCCGAAGCGTTCGTCATCGCGACGCGCCGCGCGCGGTGACGGGCCAGATTTCAACCAGCGTATCGCCGCGCACCACGTGGAAATAGTCGTAGAGGTTCACCGTGGGGTCGCAGTGCGGGCTGGCGAGCGTGACGATGTCGCCCAGCGCAAGCCCGCTGTCTTTCGCGACAACGGCGCCGTGCTCGTCGCCCATGAACGCAAATGACGCGTCCTCGGGCGCGCCGGAGATAATGGCCGGCGGGCCGCCATCGGTCGCAAGCGCTTTGAATCCGGCGTCGATCGTCACCAACGCTTTCGCGTTGGCGCTGATCACGCGCGCATCGACCATGAGGGCGGTTTCGTAGGGCGCGGCGCCATCGCCGGTGAGATCGCAATCGTTGTATTGGCGGTCCATGAACACATAGGAGCCGACTTGCAGCTCGGTGAGGACGCCGAGCGCCGCGTCGATGCGGTGCGTGCCGGTGCCGCCGCCGGTGACGACGGGCGCGGGCGCGCCCGCCTCGCGAAGCGCGTTGAGTACGGTTTGGAGATACGCTGTGCGTTCGGCGATGGCGTCGCGCCGCGCTTC
>CAZXNY010000052.1:0-11738 GCA_964642205.1 uncultured Caulobacteraceae bacterium | reverse complement strand
CGAAGGTTCGCTGCATACAAGCGTGCAGTTACGCGCGCGTCATGACGGTCACAAAAGAGCGCCGCCGGGCGCTTGGCACGGCGGCGCTCCCAGGGCCCCTCAGCAGGCTGGGTGGGGGACGCACGCGGAGGCCCAAGCGGTCATTTTGAAGACCGGCCCGCTCCAGCGCCCCAAGAGCCTGACCGGCAAGTTGTTTTCAATATTCGCGCGCTTGCTGCGCGCTCTTCACGCGCGCCATAGCTGACGGTTTCGAAGTGCCTGCTACAGCCGCGCAGTAATTTGCAGAAATGATACAGCAGGCGCCCAGATTCGCAAAGAAAATCGCCCCGCCGATCAGGTCTTCTCCACAGTCGGATCGTCCGTGCGTGTAACAATCGCGGGCCGCGCGTCAGCTGAGAGCAACACCGCGATCCAACGCGTCTGCTTGAATTGCGCGAACACGATCATGAGCATCACCGTGAGCGGCGCTGCGAGAAACGCGCCGGCAATCCCCCAGATCGAGCCCCAAACACCGAGCGCAATCAGCACGACGACGGCGGTGAGATTGAGCGACTCTCCCGTCAAACGGGGCTGCAGGAAATTACCGATCGCGAATTGCCAAAACCCAACGCCTCCCGCGACGGCGGCCACCATCGCGAGCGACGGAAACTGCACCAGCGCAAACGCCGTCGGCAGCACCACAGCGACGATCGAGCCGATGGTCGGGATGTAATTGAGGAAGAAGATCAGGAACGACCAGAACAGCGCGTTATCGAGCCCGATCGCGATCAGCGTCACATAGGTGAGCGCCGAAATGATGAGGCTCACGACGGTTTGCACATAAAGGTACCGGTCGATCGATTGCCGGATCGACGCCAGAATCTCCGCCGCATGCGCGCGATCGGCCTTGTTGCGGAAGATCACATTCAGCTTGCGCGGCATCATCGCCGCCGCCGAAAACAGGAAGCCGACATAGATCAAGATGAAGATCATGTCCGACGCCATGCCCTGAACACCGGCGCCGATGGCCGTGATCGCGCGCGCCGGATCCGCGTCCGCAATCAGCTGTCCAACCGTTGGCGCCGGCCCGGCGACGCCCAGCATTGCATGACCCTGCGCCACGATCATGTTGAGCCGCGCTTCATAGCCATTTGCGTTGGCGGCGAACGCGCCGATGTTCACCGCCACCACGTAGCCGATCAGGGTGACAAGCCCGAGCACGAACACGAGCGCGATTGGCAGCGCCAGCACGCGCGGCATGAACGGCACGCGCTCATCGAGCCAGCGCGCCAGCCCGTCGATCGAGAGCCAGAGGATCAGCGCCAGCGCAAATTGCGTGAGCGTGTCGCGGAAAAAATAGAGCCCGGCCACAATTGCGGCGGTGGCGATGATCCAGACGGCGGGCGTAAGCGAAGACGGCATGTCCTGTTCTTCGGGTGCGTCCTGCCGCCGCGCAAGCCGCCTCCCCTGCTTGGCGCGAGCAGGCGCATACACGATAGTGTGCGCCCTTAAAGCATTGGAGCGAATCGGATGGCGGACAGCATCCTGATCGGCGTGAGCCCGGAAGGCCCGCAGACCCTGGCACTGAAGCGCGCCAACCGGCACGGCCTCATCGCCGGCGCCACCGGCACCGGCAAAACCGTCACGCTTCAAGTGCTCGCCGAAAGCTTCGCGCGCGAAGGCGTGCCGGTGTTCGCCGCTGACATTAAGGGCGATCTCTCGGGTCTTGCCGCGCCGATGAACCCGGTTCCGGGATGGGCCGCCACACGCGCGCAAGAATGCGGCATCACGCTTGTGGGGGAAGCTGCGCCCGCGATTTTCTGGGACGTGTACGGTGATCTTGGACACCCCGTGCGCACCACCGTGACGGACATGGGCCCGGTTCTGCTTGGCCACATTCTGGAAGCGACCGATGCGCAGGAAGGCGCGATCACCATCGCGTTCAAGATCGCGGATGAATGGTTCAAGGAAGGCAAGCCCGAAGGGCTGCTGCTCGATCTCAAAGATCTGCGCGCGCTCTTGAACTACATCTCCGAGAACAGCGAGGAGATCAGCAAAAAGTACGGCCTCGTCACGCCGCAGAGCCTGGCGGCGCTGCAACGCAAATTGCTTCAGCTGGAGATGGACGGCGCCGAGCGCTTTTTTGGCGAAAAGGCGCTTGAGCTCGAAGACCTGATGACGTGCGACGCGCAAGGCAGGGGCAACATCTCCGTGCTCGCCTGCGAGAAACTGATCCAGTCGCCGCGGCTCTATTCTGCGTTCCTGCTCTGGCTGCTCTCCGAGCTTTGGGAGCAGCTCCCGGAAGCTGGCGATCCCGATAAGCCAAAGCTCGTGTTCTTTTTCGACGAGGCGCATTTGCTGTTCCGCGATGCATCGAAGGAATTGCTGAACCGCGTCGAGCAAGTGGCGCGCCTCATCCGCTCTAAGGGCGTCGGGATCTATTTCATCACGCAATCGCCGGAAGACGTGCCGGACGCTGTGCTTGCGCAGCTCGGCAATCGCGTGCAGCACGCGCTACGCGCCTACACGCCGCAAGATCAGAAAGCCGTGAAGGCTGCGGCCGCATCGTTTCGCGCCAATCCCGGCGTCGATGTCGCGAAGGAGATTCAGGAGCTGAAAGTCGGCGAAGCGCTCGTCTCCACGCTCGATGCGCACGGCGCGCCGACGCCCGTCGCGCGCACGAAGGTGCGTCCGCCGGCAAGCCAAGTCGGTCCGCTTCTTCTCGCGGCGCGCCAACAGCTGATCGCCGCGAGCGTGTTCGACAAGGATTATCGCACGCCGATCGACCGCGTTTCCGCGCACGAAGTGCTTTCCAAGCGCGCCGAACAAGCCGCGCGCGAAGAAGCGAAAGCCGAAGAGCGGGCCGCCAAGGAAGCTGAACGCAACCGCGCGACCCGCTCTAGCGCCGGGCGCGCGCCGCGCCGCTCGTCTTCACGCGCCAGCGCTGCAGAGCGCGTCGGCGGCCGTGTCGCCACCAATGTGTTCTCGACGATCGCGCGCGAAATAGTGCGCGGCATCTTCGGCACGCCGCGCCGCCGGCGCCGCTGATGCGGTTTTCGTCGGCGCCAACGATTGAGACTGAGCGCCTCCGGCTGCGCGCACACACGAAGGACGATTACGACGCGCTGATCGCGGTGTGGACCGATCCAGCCGTCTCCGCCGCGTTCAACAACCGCGTGTTCTCCCCCGAGGAGTGCTGGCACCGCCTGCTGCGCTATTGCGGCCACTGGCCGGCGATGGGTTACGGTTATTGGGCCGTCGAAGTGAAAAGCACCCGCCAATACATCGGCGATGTCGGCTTTGCCGACTACAAGCGCGCGATGGAGCCTGCACTCGGCAACGTTCCCGAAGCAGGCTGGACGCTGATCGGCGCCACGCACGGCAAGGGCTACGCAACCGAAGCGATGCGCGCTGCGCAAGCGTGGGGCGACGAGCACTTCACGGGCCCGCGCACCGTCTGCATCATCGCACCCGACAACGCGCCCTCGCTCGCCGTCGCCGCAAAGCTCGGCTTCCGCGAATACGCGCGCGGCCAGCTTAGTGGCGAGCCGATCCTCGCGCTGGAACGTATCCGCGCCTAACTACTCCACGATTCCGCGCTTCCACTCCGCGTCCCGGCGCGGCAGCGCGAGATAGTCTTCCGAGCGCATTTCCATCAGCCGCGATACCGTGCGCTCAAACTCAAAGCTCTGCGCGCCTTCGGGATAGAGTGCGCCCGGCTGCGCTTCGGCGCTCATCACGAGCTTGGTCTTCGCTTCATACAAAGCGTCGATCAATATCCGGAAGCGCGCCGCTTGCTCGCGCCGGTCCGGCGTCAGCTTCGGCACGTTCTCCAAGATCACCGTGTGGAAGCGCTCGGCGATCTCAAGATAATCGGCCGCGCCCAATGGCCGGTCGCACAATTCATCGAACGAAAAGCGCGCCACGCCCGCCGCCTGCCGCTCCGCCACGAACGCGCGCCCGTTCACATCGAGCGTTACGGCGTGGGGCGCCGCGCCATGCGTCAACCGCGCCCACGCCGCATCGAGCGACTCGGACGCCGCCGGCCCGAGCGGCGCGTAATACACCGGCGCCGCCAGCAGCCGCTCCAGCCGGTAGTCCTTCGCTGCTGCAAGTTCATGCACGTCCATCTTCGCGCGGATCATGTCGATGAACGGCGTGAACAGCTGGCGGTTCAGGCCGTTCTTGTAGAGCTCCTCCGGCGCGCGGTTCGACGTCGCGATGATCACCACATCGCTCGCGAACAGGCGCTCGAACAGCCGGCCAAGGATCATTGCGTCCGCAATGTCCGTCACCGCGAATTCGTCGAAGCACAAGAGGCGCGCCTCGTCGCTCACGTCCTTCGCCGCTTGTGCGATCAGATGGTTCGCATCGACGCCGCGCGCCCGCGCATCGCGCAGAAACGCATGCCGCGCCAGCATAAACTCGTGAAAGTGCACGCGTTGCTTCTTCTTCACCGGCGCCGAGTCAAAGAACAGATCCATCAGCATGGATTTGCCGCGCCCCACCGGCCCAAAGATGTAGAGTCCGCGCGGCGCGGCCTTGCGCCCAAACAAGGCGTTCGGATTCCAGCGCTCGAGCTCATCCAACAAAGAATCAAGCCGTGCTGCGAGCGCGGCTTGCGCCGGATCGGCGATCAGCGCGCCGCCTTTGAGGCGCGCCTCATACGCATCGAGCGCCATCAGGCTTCTGGCTTCAAATCTTCCGCGATGCGCGCCCGCGCATTCGGATCGCGCCCAACCGAGACGCGCCATTCCGCACCGCGCCGCCAAATCAGCGCTGGCAATTCAAGCTCGGCCTCGTTCGCGGCGAGCACGGACGCGACTTCATCCGCCACGGCCCGGCCCCAAGCCGCGTAGCCCTCGGCTTCACCTGGCTCGAGCGGTGAGTCCGCTTCCGTCTGCGCGCGTGCGAGCGCCACGGCGCGATCGTGATCTCCGGGGGCCGCGTTTTCTTCTGCCACCACGACAAGGCGCACCGCGTAGCCGTCAGCGCGAAGGCCGGCGAGGTCTTCTTCTTCAAACTCAGGGCAATCGGCGCACGGCGCGCCTGTGAGCGCCCACACGACAGGGCCTTCCTCGGCCACGGCCTCATCACCGCTCCACGGCGCGCGTTCGAGCACCGTCTCCAGCCGCTCGGCCTGGGAGAGCACCACGACCGGGCCCTCCGCCACACTCCGCCAGAGCATCACGTAGCCCGCGCCCGCCGCGAGCAAGCAGACCGCCAGCGCCCCGCAAAGCGCGGCCAGCACCTTCGGGCGCCGCACATGGAGCGCCTTGGCGGGCGGGCTCTGCTCGTCTGTGGAGAAGTCCTGTGACACGGGCGCCGGGCGCTCCTTCCTTTCCTGGCCGGATCATGTGAAAGCCGGTTCGCCCGCCTAAGGCAAGAACGCTCCAACAGAACAAAACCAGAGCCGCATGTCAGCCGTTCCCGCCGCCCCGGACTTCGAAGCAGCGCCCGAGCACGCCGTCGCGAAACACATCGTCGATGTGCTCATAGAAGAGCGCGCGCCCCATCTCAGCCAAGGCCCGTATTGGCGCTATGTGCGCCCGCCGCTCTACCAGGCGCTGCACTACGCCAAAGCGCGCCGCATGGCCGATGACATCGCCAACCTGCCCGGCCGCGAGGCGATGGAATACATCGCGAAGCTCCTGGCGTTGCGCGTGCAAGTGCGCGGGCTTGAGCGCCTGCCGGCCGATGGCCGCGTCGTCGTCGTCGCCAATCACCCGACGGGCATTGCAGACGGCGTCGCCGTTTATGACGGCCTCAAGGCAAAGCGCCCCGACATTTGCTTCTTCGCGAACGCGGATGCGCATCGCGTCTGCCCCGGCTTCATGGATTGCCTCATCCCCGTCGAGTGGGTGACCACCAAACGCAATCACGAGAAAACCAAGCTCACGCTACGCATGGCGAGCCAGGCGTTCAACGAAGAACGCACCATTATGATTTTTCCCGCCGGCAAACTCGCGCGCCGGATCGATGGGATGATCCAAGACCCAACCTGGGAAGCCTCCGCCGTCTCCCTCGCGCGCAAGAACAAAGCGCCCGTCGTGCCGATCCACGTGCGCGGGCCTTACCCCGTCATGTTCCACACGTTCGACCGCTTCTCGAAGGAGCTCCGGGACATCACGCTCTTCCACGAGCTCCTCAACAAAGCGAACCAGCTCTACACGCTCACCGTCGGCCCGCCGATCCAGCCGGAAACGCTGGCGGGAGACGCCGCCGAGATGTCGCTGAAACTCAAGCTCTACGTCGAACGCCAACTCGGCGCGAACAAAGACGCGGTGTTTGCGCCTTAGGCCGCCTTCAGTTTCCGCAACGTCTCCGCGCGATAGCGCGTCAGCATCTCGCCCGCGTCGTCGATGAAGGCTTCGCGGGCGGTAAAGCCGCCTTCCCAGAACAGGCACGCGCCGCTTTCGGCTTCGGTCATCTTCCGCCCAAGGTCGCCGCGCGTGATATAGCGGCGCCGGTCCGTGTAGAGGCGCTGATCTTTCGCGATGAACGTAAGCGCGTCGCCCTTGATCTCCACGAACCAGCGGTGATGCGGAAAGCCCACTTCCGGCATTTTGCCGAGCATCTGATGCAGCTCGAAGAAACGTTGCTTCGCGAAAATCTCGCGCGGGCGGGACGGCACTTCGATGTAGCCGGCCTTCGCGACGCGCGCCAATTCACCCGCCACCGCGATCGGATCGCGCACGTCTTCCAACAAGTGCGAGCAGAACGCGAAGTCGAAATACTTGTCCGGGAACGGCCACGGCGGCGCGCATGCATCGTGCACGATCCATGTACCGGCCGAAAAGCGCCGCTCCAACGACGCATCGAGCGCGCCGTGCTCACCTTGCTCGGCATACGGCTTCAGATCCATCACGTGCGTGGCGAGATTGAACGGATGGCGCCCGCCGCCAACGTCCACCACGCGCGCCAGTGGGCGCGTGATCTCCGCGAGCTTCGGCAGGTTCGAGTGCAAAATCATGCGGGCGTTATGCCGGATATTGGCACGCTGTAAAAACGTTCCCGTCCGGGTCGCGGAAATGCGCGAACGTCGCGCCCCAGAACATCTTCTCCGGCGGCCCCAGGAACTCGACGCCGCGGGCCGAGAGCGCGGCCTGCACCGCCGCCGCATCGGCCACAGCGAACATCACGCCCGTGTAGAGCCCGAGCCGCGCGACCTCGTCCGGCTCATCGCCCGCCGGCTCGATCACCAGATCGGCCGCGCCCGTCTCGAACTGCACGATGTATTCGTTTGCAAACACTTCCGTGAGGCCAACGGCGTCGCGGAAGAACGCACGCGAGCGCGCCAAATCGCGGACGCCCACACGCACGTTCTGGATCGGTCCAAGCTCGCCGCTCATCGTTCCCTCCGCCGCGCTTTCGCCGTGGTTTGGCGTGCTATGTTCCCCAAAAGTCACCGGGGATGCTATCCGTGAAAACCGCCCTGCGCACCGCGCTCGTGAGCCTCGCCTTCGCACTTTCGGCCGCGCCCGCGCACGCGATCCCGTTCGTGCCGCCGCCGATCCCGATCTACGAAGCGCCGATCGATCGCGCGCTCGCCAACATCGCCGGCAACTCGACGATCGATCAGGCCCAGCGCGAGAACCTGATGGGCCGCTTGAACCTCCTCGCTTACATGCGCGACGATGCGCGCTTTGCGTACACGCGCGAAAGCAACGAGCTGCACGAAGCGGGCGCGATCTCGTGCCTGGAGGCGCAACGGCAGCGCCCAAACTACGGCCGCGGCGCGCAGCCGAACGAACCGCAACAGACCTTCACGGCGGAGGATCTCTGCGCGCGCATCACGTTCGAACTCGGACCCTATCCGCAGATCGAAGGCACGCCGCCGGAAAACCCGAGCGCGGGCGCGCGCGCGCGCCTCCTCGCGGCGCGCGGGCATTTCACCAGCGCTATCCGCCTCGACCCTGACAATCTGCGCGCGCGACTTGGCCTTGCTTATGTGCTCGACCGGATGGGGCAACGCACCAAGGCGCGGGCGCAATTGCGGGCGCTGCTCGAACGCGGCCTGCCACAGATCGCCGGTGAAACGTCCGATTGGGAAACGCACGCGGTGCTCACCGAGACCGCCGCGCACCTTGGGCAGCTCGCCACCAACGGCCGCGAACGGCGCGACATGGAGCGCTTGCGCGCGCGCCTCCAAGCCTCGAGGCCAATGATCTACATGACGCCTGTCGTCGTGCCGCTGCGCGATGCGCCATTCGCCGCTCTCGTGAACCACGCCTCCGATGTCGCGTTCGATTTTGCGGGCACGGGCGATCGCGCCGCGCGCGGCTGGCTCACCGATGACGCGGCGTGGCTTGTCTGGGACCCGCATGCGCGCGGTCGCGTGCGATCTGGGCTCGACATGATCGGCGCGCGCACGTGGGCCGCGTTCTGGCGCGACGGATTCGAGGTCTTGCGTGCGCTCGACGATGACCGCAGCGGCGATCTCACCGGCGCGGAGCTCGGCGGCCTCGCGCTTTGGCGCGACGTGAACGCCAATGGCGTCAGCGAGCCCGGCGAAGTACGCCCGGTTGCCGCGTACAACATCGCGGCCCTCGCCACGCGGGGCGATCAAACCAATCCGCGCCTCATCACCGCGCCCGGCGGCGTAAGATTCAACGACGGTACGACGCGTCCGCTCTACGATTGGACGCCAGATGGCGGCGAACACGAGCGCGCAACCGCGGCGCCCGTCTCGTGATCCGCTTCTTCGCTGAGACGGTGCGCGGCCCGTGGGTGCTCGCGCTCGTCATCGTCGCCTATGCGTTCGGCTTCTATGCGCTGAACGTTCTGCCGCAGTGGAACATCCTCGTCGACGCACAAGGCGGTAGCGAAATCCAAGCGCGCGCCTTCGCCTCGCCGTCGGATGTGCGCGCCGCGCTCGCGCAGATCGAAGCGGCCGGCGCGCGCCACGCGGCGCTGCAGTTTTACGCCATCGACGTTCCAAACTTCACTCTGCTTGGTGCGGCCGGCGCGGCGCTTGTTGGGTTTGGTTTGCGCCGCTTCGGCATTGAAAAAAGCCCCGCGCGGTTTCTGATCGCGGTTCCGTTGTTCGCCGCATTCGCCGACGCAACGGAAACAGCGAGCCTCGCGGCGTGCTTGCTAATCACTGACATCGGCTTTGCGGAAAACGCGGCCTACGCCATCACCGCCAAGCGCATCGCCGCGATGGGCTCGCTGGCGGTCATCTTGCTCGCGCCCATTGGGCTTGTGTGGTGGCTGATCCGGCTAGCGTTCCGCCCGAAGGCTCAGGGGTAACGCAGAACTTAAACCTGCCGCTCCACCAGCGCCGTCTTAATCTCGGCGATCGCTTCGGCCGGGTTCAGCCCCTTCGGGCAGACCTGCGCGCAGTTCATGATCGTGTGGCAGCGATAGAGCTTGAAGGGATCTTCCAGCGCATCGAGCCGCTCGCCCGTGTGCTCATCGCGGCTATCGGCGATCCAGCGCTGCGCCTGCAGCAGCGCCGCCGGCCCGAGATATTTGTCACCATTCCACCAATAGGACGGGCACGACGTGGAGCAACAAGCGCACAGAATGCACTCATACAATCCGTCGAGCTTCTTGCGCTCCTCCTCGGACTGCTTCCATTCCTTCTGCGGCTCCGGCGTCGTCGTTTTCAGATACGGCTCGATCGACGCGTATTGCGCGTAGAACGTCGTCAGGTCGGGCACCAGGTCTTTGACGACCGGCATGTGCGGCAGCGGCGCGATGGTGATCGTGCCTGCTGGCAATTCGTCCATGCCCTTGGTGCACGCGAGTGTGTTGCGCCCGGAAATGTTCATCGCGCATGAGCCGCACACGCCCTCGCGGCACGAGCGCCGAAACGCGAGCGAGGAATCCATATCGCTTTTGATCGCGATCACCGCGTCGAGCACCATCGGCCCGCAGCTATCGAGATCGAGATCGAACGTGTCCCAGCGCGGGTTCTCGCCGCTCTCGGGCTCGTAGCGATAAATCTTGAACCGGCGCGTGTTCTTGGCCCCTTTGGGCGCGGGATGATGCTTGCCGTTCCGAACCTTGGAATTTTGCGGCAGCGTCAGCTCGACCATCGATAAGCCCTTGAATTTATGCGCGGCGCGACCGTGCCGTCGTGCGCGTAAAAGGTCAATGAATCGCAGCGCGCTGCGAGACGTTCGCAGCGCCCAAAAAGCAACGAGCCCCGGCACTGCCGGGGCTCGCGAACTTTAGACCGTGCGTAAGCGCTAGTGCTTCACGCCGCGCCAGACTTGCTTGTACGCGAGGTACAAGAGGCCGGTGAGAATGCTCAGGAAGATGATGACCTGCAGGCCAAGCGCCTTGCGCTTTTCCATGTGCGGATCGGCCGCCCATTGCAGGAAGTAGGAAACGTCCGTCGCCATCTGGCCGACCGTTGCTTCCGTACCGTCAGAATAAGTCACCACGCCCTCAACAAGCGGCGGCGCCATGCCGATCAGCTCGCCGGCGAAATACGTGTTCACGTGCTTGCCGTCGCGGAGTTCGCCGGTAAAGCCCATCAGCAGGGAGCGAATATATTCTGCGCCGCCTGCACGGGCCGACGTGATGACCGAGAGATCCGGCGGCAGCGCGCCGCCATTTGCCGCGCGCGCTTGCTGCTCGTTCGCGAACGGGCGGCGGAAGCGATCGGACGGGCGGCCCGGGCGTTCCGAAGGTTGGCCGAGATCGTCGATGATAGGGATCATCGCCTCGGCGGCGACCGCGCGCACGAACGGGTTGTCGTTCGCTTCAATGAAGCGCGCGCCGTGGCCGTGCGGCGTCGTCGTGATGTGCGTTTCGCCGGTCGCGAGGTCGGTCTCGCGATAGGCCGCGAACGGCCCGCCCTCTTCGCCGAGGTTGCGATAGGAGAGCTGGTTGAGGCTGTGGCAGCTGGCGCAGACCGTGGCGTAGACTTGGTAGCCACGCTGCACGGCGGCGCGATCGTACATGCCGAAGGGGCCTTCAAAGCTGAAGGCGTAAGGCTCAGGCGCGTGCGTGCCGTGCGTCTGCGCGGTCGCCGCCGCCGGGACGAGCGCACACGCCGCGGCGATCGCGAACGCTAGACGGCGCAACGAAAAACGATGGCTCACGGGTCAGGCCTCTTGGGGCTTGGCGCCATGCTTGGCGGCGATGGCTTTGGCGATCGTTTCCGGCACGCGGTTCGGAGTTTCCCGAAGCCCGAGCAGCGGCAAGATCACGAGGAAGAAGAGGAAGTAGTAGGCCGTCAGCACTTGGCTGAAGCGCGTCACGTTGAACACGAACGGCAATTCGCGCGTCACTTGGACGAACGGCGTGCCGGCAGGCAGCGTCGCCTTGCGCGCCGTGATTTGCTCTTCGAGCGCATCGACGGTCGAGCCGGTGACGACGACCTGCTCCGGCGTTCCGCCGATGGCGCCGCGCGCGACGCCCTGTGTCGGGCCCGAACGCTGCACGTAGACGATCGAGGCGCCAGCGGCCCGCAGGCTCGCTTCGGCTTCCTCGACAGCCGACTGCATGGAATTTGCGTCCGCCGCGTTGATCGGCACGTCGCGCACTTCGCCGCCTTCGACCCAGGCGAGCGTGGCGCGCGCTTGCGCCGGCGGCACGACCGCCGCGTCCGGCGCTTGGCCGCCGCACCAGCCGAGCGCGATGCAGACCACCACGAAGATAAGGAAGAACTGGCGCGCGATCGGGCGGTAGCGCATCGAGCGCACCTTCGACGTATCGAGCCAGGGCAGCACGAACAGCACGGCGATCGAGCCGAACATCGCGATGACGCCACCGAACTTGGAGTCGATCGGGCCGATGTTAAA
>CAZXNY010000051.1:0-11751 GCA_964642205.1 uncultured Caulobacteraceae bacterium | reverse complement strand
GACCATCACCCAGCGAACGTAATCGAGCACGGCGGCGCCATGCTGGCTGATCCCGCGCGTGCGCACGTGGACGACGCCGGTCTTCTTGTTGGAGTTTTCCTTGAGGCCGATCACCTCGCTCTCGGCGCGCAGCGTATCGCCAGGATAGACGGGCTCCAGGAAGCGCCCCTCCGCGTAGCCAAGATTGGCGACGGCGTTGAGCGAGATATCTGGCACCGTCTTGCCGAACACAATGTGGAAGACGACCAGCGGATCGACCGGCGCGCGCGGCAGGCCGGAAGACTTCGCGAACTCATCGGACGAAAGCAGCGCGTGCCGCGCCCCGGTGAGCGCGGTGTAGAGCGACACATCGCCCGCCGTGATCGTGCGCGGCGTCGCGTGGCGGATGGTCTGCCCGAGGCGGAAATCCTCGAAGAAATTGCCGGGATTGGATTTGGTCATCGTGGTGCGCGTTTAGCGGAGCGTGGCGCGGGCGTGAAGTGCGCACACACTCCGAACGCTTCCCGGCCGTCGCGAAGCAGAGAGCCGGGATCCAGAGCAAACGATGCGCGCGCGGCCCTGGGCCCCGGATCGATGCTGCGCATCGTCCGGGGAGCAATGGCTAGTCGAGTCCGAAGAAGGAGAGCCAGAGGGCTTGCTCCTCGCGGCGGTCTTGCTCGTCGGCGGCGGCGATGGCGTCGACGCGGTCGAGGCAGGAGAGATAGGCGCGTGGCGCATTGTTGCGCAGGAGGCGGCCCTCGTCGCACGCGCGCAGGCCTTCGGCGCGGTCATACGGGTCGCTGGCGCAGGCGCTGAGGACGAGTGCGGAGATCAGAAGCAAAGCGCGCATGATGTGGCTCGCGGCTTGGTGGCGGGCCGAAGCGTGCGCCGCTGTGCGCGATTGTCGAGCGTGATGTGCAGCAGGCCGACAGCGGACGGTTGACCAAAGGGTCTATTGGCGCGGTGAGCGCCATCTGCGCCAGATCATCCAGAAGGAAAGCGCATAGCCTGCTGCGCCCGCAACGGTCAAACCTGCTTGATTCAGCTCATGATTGGTAACTGTGCTGGCGACCCAGGCTAGGCCCATCAGGCATGCCACCGCGACGAGCGGCGCTAGCACCAAGTATGCGATTGATCGAATTGGCCACATCCATCTTCCTTTGACCAACTCAAAGCCAAAGGCTGTTGAGTGCAAGAAAGGTCAGCGTCCGCCTGACTAAGCCCCAATCGCCTCCGCCAGCGCGACGGTGCGTTTGGCTTGCTCTAGGTGCAAGAGCTCGGTCATTTTGCCGTTGACCTTCAGCACGCCTTTGCCGGCGTTTGCGGGGTCGGCGAAGGCGGCGATGACGTCGCGCGCGAACGCGACTTCGTCGGGGCTCGGCGCGAACACGACGTTGCAGGTTTCGATTTGCGAGGGGTGTATGAGCGTCTTGCCGTCGAAGCCGAGTTGCTGGCCGTGGCGGCACACGTCGAGGAAACCTTCGCTGTCGGCGATATCGTTGTAGACTCCGTCGATCGGCGTCACGCCATAGGCGCGCGCGGCGGCGACGCTGAGCGAGAGCGCGAACAGCATGGACTGCCGGTCTTTGGTTTGCGCCGCGCGCATGTCTTTGGCGAGATCGTTGGTGCCCATGACGAACACGGAAAGGCGCGTACGCTCGGCGGCGGCGGCGATCTCCTGAATGTTCAAAATCGCGCGCGGCGTTTCGATCATCGCCCACAGCGCGACATCGGCTGAGCCCAGCGCGCGATCGGCGGCTTCGATGTCAGCGGCGGAGCTGATCTTCGGGAAGAGCACGCCGGCAGGCTTTGCGGCGACGGCGGCCTTCACATCGTCGGCGCCCCACTCGGTCGTAAGCGCATTGGCGCGCACGATGATTTCGCGTTTGCCGTAGCCGCCCTCCCCGAGCGCCGCGACGACGGCGGCGCGCGCATCGGGCTTGGCTTCGGGCGCAACCGCGTCTTCCAGATCGAAGATCAACGCGTCGGCCGGCAAGTCCTTGGCCTTTTGCAGCGCCTTGGCGTTCGCGCCGGGCATGTAGAGGCAGGAGCGGCGCGGGCGAAGGGCTTTCTCGGACATGACGGCTCGCTTAAGAGAGGCGCGCCGCGGCGGCGCGAAGAGGCCCCATGAAAACCGTGCTCACGATCCAATCGCAAGTGGCGGGCGCCTCCGTGGGCAATTCGGTCGCGGTTTCGGCGTTCGAACGGCTCGGCGTGCGCGCGATTGCGCTGCCGACCACCATTCTTGGGCGCCGGCCCGATCGCGGCGCGCCAGGCGGGGGGCCGATTGCGGCCGAGACGCTGACATCGATGCTCGACGGGCTAGAGGCGGATGGGCTGCTTGCGCAGGTCGATGCGGTGCTCTCCGGCTATCTCGCGCTCGGCGAACAAGCGGGCGTGGTGCTCGACGCGGTCGAGCGCGTGAAGCGCGCGAACCCGGCGGCGCTCTATTGCTGCGATCCGGTGATGGGCGATGGCGGACGGCTTTATGTGAGCGAAGACGTGGCTGACGCTGTGCGCGGCTCGCTGATGGCGGCGGCGGATTTGGCGGCGCCGAACTTCTATGAGCTCGGGCGCTTGGCTGGGCGCGATCTTGCGGGGCTGGACGATGCGCGTGACGCAGCGCGGCGGTTCGGCAAGCTGATGTTGGTGAGTTCGGTGCCGCGCGAGGGCGGCAAGCTCGGCGTTTTGTATGCTGCCGCGAATGGCGATTGGCTGGTGGAGACACCGGTTCTGCCGAATGCGCCGCGCGGCGGCACGGGCGATTTGCTGACGGCGTTGTTTCTTGCGCGGCGCGTGAAAGGCGAAGGCGTCGCCGTTGCGCTCGAAGCGGCGGTGGGCGGCGTGCACGACGCACTGGTGCGCGCCATTGCGGCGGAGCGCGACGATATTCTGCTCGGCGATTCCATGGATGTGATCGCTGAGCCGGTGACGTGGCCGCGCGCGACGCGGTTAGAGTAGAGCAACGCCATGGATGTCTATCACCTCTTCGTCGATCTGAAGCCCGGCGTACGCGATCACGTGTTCGCCGAAGCGCTCGATGCGTGGATGGGCGCGCTGAAGGCGGACGGGCGGATCGAGAGCTGGCGGCTCCTGCGCCGCAAGCTGGGGTTTTCGCCGCGCGACTTCGGTGAGTTCCAGATTCTGATCGAGACGAAGGACATGGCGCAGCTCGATCGCGCGTTCGAGGCCGCCTCCTCGCGCGCCGAGCCGGCCGAGGGCGTGCATCACGGCGTCAACTCGCTGGTGGTGAACTTTCAGGCCGCGCTCTATCGCGACTTTCCCGATCCGCATCGCGAACGCGGAGCGGAGCGCTTCTGATGACGCGCGTTGCCGCGGGATTTGAGCGCGTCGCCGAAGCGTTCACGCGCCAGCTTGGCGAGAGCGGCGCGCTGGGCGCTGGGTTCTGCGCGATTCAGAATGGCGTGACGCTCGTCGATCTCTGGGGCGGGCATGCCGATCGCGCACGTTCGTTGGCGTGGGAGCAAGACACGCTCGTGCCGATCTACTCGGCGACAAAGCCGATTGCAGCGCTGACGCTCGCACGATTGATCGACAGCGACGGGCTGGATTTCGATGCGCCGGTCGCCTCGCTCTGGCCGGAGTTCGGCGCGCACGGGAAGGATGCGCTCACGATCGCGGAATGGCTCTCGCATCAGGGCGGGCTGCCGGGCTTTGCGGAGCCGATCGACACGGCGTTGTGGCTCGATCCGCCCGCGCTCGCGGCAGAATTGGCGCAGCGCGCCCCGATGTGGGCGCCGGGAACGGCGAACGGCTATCACCCGACGACGTGGGGCTACGCCGTTGGCGAAATTTTCAAGCGCGCGAGCGGACGCAGCTTGGGCGAGGCGTTGCGTGAAGATATCTGCGCGCCGCACGACATCGATTTCTGGATTGGCCTGCCGGATAGCGAGCATGCGCGCGTTGCGGAGATCAAGCGGCCGTCGAAACTGCCAGACCTCGGGCCGCTGACGCCGGTCAAGCGCGCGGCGTTTCTGGAAAAGTGGGCCTCCCCCGATCGCGGCGGCGCGGAATGGCGGCGCGTGGAGATACCCAGCGCAAACGGACATTGCACGGCGCGCGCGCTCGCGCGGCTGATGAGCATCTACGCGCAGAGCGGCGCGTACGAAGTTGAGACGGTGCTTTCGGCGCGCGCGTTTGGCGCGCTGGCGATGCGGCGACGTTTTGAGGACGATCTGGTGTTGCCGTTCAAGCTCGATTGGCGCGCGGGCGTACTTGGCAACAATCTCGGTTTCTTCGGACCGGACTCGGATGCGCTGGGCCATTACGGTTGGGGCGGCTCGTGCGGCATGGCCGATGGCGCACGCGGGCTTTCCATCGGGTACGTCACCAACGCGCAGTCGCATCATCTGATGGGAGATCCGCGCGCGGTGGAGCTGATCGAGGCGGTGTACGCATGTCTTTGAACCTGCGGCGCTGGCATGTGGAAGTCGCGGCGGTGCTCGCGTTCCTCATTACGCTCGGAATCATGCTGAGCCAGCTTGGCGGCATCAACGGGCTGCTGCTCGGCAACAAGATGCCGGTGTTTGGCGATTTCATCGCGTTCTGGAGTGCGGGACGCATCGTGCTCGACGGCAACGTGGCGCTCTTGCATGACGCGCAGACGATCGTGAACGCGCATGCGCAGGCTGTGCAGGGATTGGAAAGCTATTTCCCGTGGCGCTCTGCGCCGCCCTTCTTGTTTGTGGCGACGCCGCTGGCGCTGATGCCGTATGCGCTCGCGGCAGTGGTGTTTCTCGCGGGATGCTTGGCGATCTACCTCGTCGGCATGCGCCAGATATTGCCGGACGCGCGCTGGCTGATCGTGGCGTTCGCGAGCCCGACGGTGGCGTTTCAGTTCGGTTCGATTCAATTGAGCTTGTGGGTGACGGGATTTACCGCACTCGCGTTCGCGTTTCTCGACAAGCGACCGGTTTTGTCCGGCGCGGCGATTTCGATGCTGATCGTGAAGCCGCATCTGGCGGTGCTGTGGCCGGTGATGCTGGCGCTGCAAGGGCGGTGGCGTGCGTTCATCGCGGCGGGCGCGTTCACGGCGCTGTGGCTCGTGCTCGCGGGCCTCGTGTTCACGTGGGAAGAGTATGTGCGCTTCTGGGCGGACCTCGCGCATGCGCAGAGCTTCATTTCCGAAAAGCGCCTGCCGCCGAACACGCCGGGGAGCTTGTACGGCAACCTCGTCTATCTCGGCGTTGCCAACAGCGTTGCGATGACCGCGCAGGTGGTGAGCGCAATTGCCGCGGGCATCGTCGCGATCGTAATCTTCCTGCGCAATGAGCGCGACACGTCGATGGCGGCGCTGGCGGCGGCGACGATGCTGATCAGCCCCTACCTCTTCTTCTACGACACGCTGCTGCTCGCGATCGGCGTCGCGGCGCTGGCGCCCACACGCGCGCGCTGGAACGATCTTGTTGTCTACGCCGCCGCGTTCATGGCGGGTGCGGCGACGTTGTGGGTTGGATATTTCTTTACGCCGCCCGTGTGCTGGGCGATCTCGTGGATGCTTTTGCTCACGGCGTTCTTCCGGCCGCGCACGGTTACGCGCCCAGAAAACGCGGCCGCTCTCCCGGGATGAGCACAACACAGGTGAGCGGGCCGCCGTAACAAACGCCCGTGTCGATGTTGATGCGGCGGCGGCTCACCTCCGGAAGCGAATCGTTCGTCGGCGTGTGGCCGTGGACGACGAGAATGTTCTTCAGCTCTTGCCGGTGCGGCCACCGTGCTTCGTCGAAGAATTTCTGCGAGCGTGTCCAGAGCCGCAGGTCATCCGGGCACTCGGGGAAGCGCGCGGGATCGATGCCGCCGTGCACGAACACGCAATGCGCGTCCCGGATCATCGACGGCAATGAAGAGAGCCACGCGACGTGGGCGCGATCGACGGCGCTGTGCCACGGATTGCCCACACCGTTGACGCGCTCATAGCTCTCGATGGTTTTATCGCCGCCCTGATCGAACCAGAAGCCGCACTGGCTGCGATCGTCTTTTCGCATCGCTTCGAGCAACATTTGCTCGTGGTTGCCCATCACGCAGGCGACTTTCATGTTGGGCGGCGGCTCGGCCTCCATCTCCATCACGCGCTTGACGACGCCGCGGCTGTTGGGCCCACGGTCGATCAGATCGCCGACATGCACGAGCAGCGCATCGCCGCCTTCGAGAACGTGATGCGCCATGATGGCGTCGTGCAGCCGCGCGAGCCGGTCGGACTCGCCGTGCACATCGCCAATGGCGTACCGAATCGTCATCGAAGCGCACGCTCCTTCCGGACGGCGTCCCACGAGAAAAACAAGAGCCCCGCCCAGATCAGCGCAAAGCTGACGCCGCGCAGCGCCGTGAACGGCTCCCCGTAGAGCAGCCCAAGCAGAAATTGGATGCTGGGCGCGATGTATTGCAAGAGCCCCAGTGCAGAGAACGTCAGCCTGCGCGCGCCGATTGCAAACAACATGAGCGGGATCGCGGTGAGCGGCCCGGAGATGGCGAGCAAAAGGGCTTGGCCGGCGCTGTCGTCGAACGCGACGCGGGCGGTTTGCGCTGTCCAGAAGATCAGCGCCGCCGAGGGCACGATCAGCCAGCACGTTTCCACAAAGAGCCCCGCCGCGGACGAGACCGGCGCTTGTTTGCGGATGAGCGCATAGAGCGACCACGTCGCGCAAAGCGCGATCGGCAAGATCGGCGCCGCCCCCATCGCAACGCCCTGCGCGATGACGCCGAGCGCGGCGAGCACCAGCGCCGCGAGCTGCGCGCGCGAGAGCTTCTCGGAAAAGAACGCCACACCCATGCCGACATTGACGAGCGGCGCGAGGAAGTACGCGAGCGCGGCTTCCATCACGCGTTCGCTCGTCACCGCGTAGACGTAGATGCCCCAATTGCAGAAGATGAACAGCGCCGACGCCGCGAGCGTGAGCAGCATCTTGGGCTGGAACGCGGGCCGGAGCTGCGCGAAGCCCCCGGCGGTGAACGCGACGGCGACGAGGGCCGCCGGCACGCTCCAGAGAATGCGCATGCCGAGGATCTCGCGCGCGTCCGCGAAGCCGACGAGCTTGAAGTAGACCGGCAGGAAGCCCCAGATGAGGTACGCAGATGCGGCGGCGATGAGGCCGGCGCGGCGGTCGTCGAGCGTGGGTTGGGCAAGGTCTGTCATCCCGCCCCCACGCCATACGGCGCATGATTGCGAATTTCCATGAAGCGTTCTGGCGCACCGATGGGCTGGAAGCCAACGCCCGCGTAGACGCCATGCGCATCGCGCGTGCCGAGCATCCAGCGTTTGAAGCCTTGCAGCTCCGGGTGATCGAGGAAGAGCTTGATCATCGCGCGCGCCACGCCCTGTCCGCCATAAGCAGGCTGGACGAACACGTCGGCGACGTAACCAAACGTGGCGCGATCGGTGACGAGGCGCGCGAACCCGACGAGCGCGCCCTCTTCGTCACGCGCGATAGCGCAAAGCGAATGCGCGATCGAACGCGCGACCGTCTCGCGCGGGATGCCTGGCGACCAATAGGATTGCGCGAGGTAGGCATGGATGACGTCGAGGTCGTGTTCGCCCGGCTGCGCGAGCGCGATGGTTGGCGTTGGCATGGTTCGGCTCTGATGATGTGTGCTGCTGGTGCACGTTCGCGGCCGCGCGAAGAGGCGCGGGCCAGACGCGGCGGCTTTCAGGTAGGCGGAACGCAGGCGCGCGGCGGCGCTTACGCCGCCAATCGTCGCAGCAGCCCCTTGTTCATCATCAGCTCTGCGATCTGCACGGCGTTCAAGGCCGCGCCTTTGCGCAGATTGTCGGACACGACCCAAAGGGAGAGGCCGTTTTCGACCGTCGAATCTTCGCGGATGCGCGAGACGAATGTGGCGAATTCGCCAACGCATTCGACCGGCGTGACGTAGCCTTCGTCTTCGCGCTTATCGACGACCATGATGCCGGGCGATTCACGGAGCAGCTCACGTGCTTCTTCGGCGCTGATCTCGTCCTCGAATTCGATGTTCACGGCTTCGGAATGCCCCACGAACACCGGCACGCGCACGGCCGTGGCGGTGAGCTTGATCTTCGGATCGAGGATTTTCTTGGTTTCGACGACGAGCTTCCACTCTTCCTTCGTCGAACCGTCATCCAGGAAATCGTCGATGTGCGGGATCACGTTGAACGCGATCTGCTTGGTGAAGTTTTCGGTCTTGATCTCGTCGTTGACGAAGATGCCGCGCGTCTGCGTCCAGAGCTCGTCCATCGCGTCCTTGCCGGCGCCGGAGACGGACTGATAGGTCGAGACGACGACGCGCTTGATCTTGGCGCGATCGTGCAAGGGCTTCAGCACAACGACGAGCTGCGCCGTAGAGCAGTTCGGGTTGGCGATGATGTTCATCTTCGCAAAATCGTTCACCGCGTCCGGATTCACTTCCGGCACGACGAGCGGCACGCGCGGGTCCATCCGCCAGGCGGAGGAGTTGTCGATCACGACGGCGCCTTGAGCGCCAATCTTCGGGGACCATTCCTTCGACACTTCCGAGCCCGCGCTCATCAGCACGAGATCGACGCCTTTGAAGTCGTAAGTCTCAAGGTCTTTGCACTTGAGGGTTTTGTCGCCGTAGCTCACCTCGACGCCGACGGAGCGGCGCGAGGCAAGTGCGATCACTTCGTCTGCCGGGAAGAGGCGCTCATCGAGGATCGAGAGCATCTCGCGCCCGACATTGCCGGTGGCGCCTACGACTGCAATGCGCAAACCCATGTGCGATCCCCTTTAGCGGCTTACGCCGCCAGCGCCGCCGCGCCCAAAGTCATGATCCGCGTATCGACGTGCTCGCCCCGCGCCAGCGAAAAGCGCGGCTGCACATCGCCCGTATAAACGAAGCCCGCCTTCTCTAGCACACGGCCGGAGGCTGGATTGTCGAGATAGTGGCTAGCCTCGATCCCGCCAAGCGAGGCGCGGGCCTCACCGGCGACGGCGCGCGCAGCTTCGGTGGCAAAGCCCATGTTCCAGAACGGACGGCCGACCCAGTAGCCGAGCTCATAGCCCGCGCCGCGCGTATGCGCGCCGATAACGCCGACGAGATCGCCGAACGCCTCCATCACGTAGACGTAGTCCGATCCCAGATGCGCGCGCGCTTTCAGGATCATCATCCAGCCTTCGACGGCGACGACAGGGTTCGGCAACGGCACGGAGCCAAGCATGCGCGCCACGCCAGGATCGCTCGTAAAGCGCGAGATCGCCGCTGCATCGGTGCAGCGGAGCGGCCGCAGCTTCAAACGTTCGGCTTCAATCGTCTTGCGCATCTTCGACCTCCCCTCGAGTTCGCCTCGAAGTTTCTGATGCGCGGGAATCAAAACGGGGGACCGGCGAACCGGCCCCCCGCGCAATTTGGGTCCGGACCGCCTCTTCAATGAGCGGCCCGGAACGATGTTCCTGCCGCTATTCAGCCGCTACTACCATCGGTGCGATGGATACGTAGGTTCGGCCTTTCGCTTTCACCGCGAACTGCACGCGGCCTTCACAAAGCGCGAAAAGCGTGTGATCGCGCCCGATGCCGACATTGCTGCCCGGGTGGAATTTGGTGCCGCGTTGACGGACGAGGATCTCGCCGCCGTTGACGCTTTGACCGCCAAAGCGCTTCACGCCGAGACGCTGACCGGCGCTATCGCGACCGTTGCGAGATGAACCGCCAGCTTTCTTGTGAGCCATGACCTAAACTCGTTGCGTGTCGTGTTTACGAAGCGAATGGGGCCAATTCCCGGCCCCACACTTAAATCTGCTTTAGAGCGAGATGCCGGTGATCTTCACCTTCGACTCGATCTGGCGATGGCCGCGCTTGCGGCGATACGTGTTGCGGCGGCGCTTCTTGAACACCAGCACCTTCTCGCCCTTTTCGGTGCCGATCAGTTCGGCCGCGACCGAGGCGCCCGAAATCAGCGGCGCGCCATAGGTGAGCTTGTCGCCATCGGCGACCATCATCACGTCGCCGAAGGTGATCTTCGCGCCGGCGTCGCCCGCCACTTTCTCAACGGTGATCACATCGCCCGCGGCGACCCGATATTGCTTGCCGCCCGTCTTGATGACCGCGAACATTGGAACCTCGAAATAACCTAGAGCCCGCGCGGGCTGACGCCCGGCGGGGAGCGGGGCTTATAGGGGCGCGAGGGCGGCGGCGTCAACCTGCCAGGGAACAGCCTCAGGTGGAGATGGCGGCCTCGCCTAGTGCGAAAGGAGAACCGGGACCGGCGCCTTCCTTATAATGTCGCGCGTGACGCCGCCGAACACGATCTCAGCCAAGCGCGCCCGGCCATAGCCGCCCATGACGAGCAGGTCCGCGCCCATCGATTCCACCTCGGAAAGGATCTCCGGGCCCGCCTCGCCCATCACGGAGGTGCGGAACGTGGGCTGCTCGAGCTTGACGCCCTGGCGCGCGAGGTGCGCCGCCATGCGGCCGACAGAGGCCGGCCCCTCCCCGAAATAATCGCCCCGGCCATCGACCACGACCATCCGGGCGACATCCGCGCGCTTCAGGAAGGGCGTTGCGGCATGGACCGCGCGGGCGGCCTGCGGCGCGCCCTTCCAGGCGATCACGGCGCGCTTGCCCCAAGGATGCGCTGAGGGCCAGCGCGGCAACATCAGGATCGGACGCCCGCCGCCGAGCAGCGCGCCGACCAGCACCTCGCTGTCGATGTCCGAACGGTCTTGCGATTCCGGCTGGCCGAGCACGACGAGATCGGCCGCCTGCGCGAGCGCCGCTGCGCGCGCGCGCAGATCGCTCTGCACGACGTCCTGCTGCTCGACTGTGAGGGCTTTCGTGAGCTTTTCACCGGCGCCGCGCACGCGCGCTGCCACAACGGCGCCTGCGCTATGCGCGCCGGCGCGCGCATCGCCATAAACATCCGCCATCGCGGCGGCCCCAACGCCGTAAGGCGGCTGCGGCGCAAGCGCGATGACTTGCGCTTCGAGCGCCGCGCCCTCGGTCTCCGCAATCTTGGCCGCGATCGCGAGGCGCGCGAGCCCATCTTCCGAGGCGTCGGCGAACACCAAAACTTTGCTTAGTGTCATGACGGCGCTCCACTTTCCTGAAGGCGAACGAGCCGCGCGAGCGTCCACGCGACGAGGCCCGCGGCAAAGCCATTGGTCCAACACGGCAAACAATGACCAAGAAACGCGATCGCACCTGGCGCTAGCGCTGGATCGCCGCACCACGCGCTTTGCGCCGATTGCATCACGAGACGCGATGTCGCGGTAAACGCGATGCTCGCCGCGCCCCACCCGACGGCCGCTTCCATGAACGGCGCGGTCCATGCCTGCGCCTTCGCCCCTACGCTCATTGCGCACTCCTTAACGGCCCCGAGGTTTACGCGGCGGGCGCGGCTGCTCCTTGCGCCAGATCAAGGGCGCGGCCGCTGGCGCGTGAGAGCGAGGGCGCACATTCGCGAACGGGGCGCTCGATGGCCGACATTCAAGTGAGACAAAGCGCGGGGCTGGACGTGGCGGGCGTCGGCGCAATTCTCGCGCTCGGCGTCGTGCTCGCGATTTACGGCGCCGCCTGGGCGGTCGATGCGCCGTTTCAAACACAAATGTACACGCTGCTCGCGGCGTGCACACTCGGCCTTGGCGGGCTCGTGCTGGTGTGCGCGGACGACCCTTCGTGCTTCTCGCGCGGGCGCTACGAGGACGGCGTCGTCAAAGCCGGCGTGATCGCCTCGATGTTCTGGGGCGTGGCGGGCGTGCTCGTCGGCGTGATCATCGCGGCGCAGCTTTCGTTTCCGCACATCTTCTACTTTCCCGACCTTGGTTG
>CAZXNY010000050.1:0-11822 GCA_964642205.1 uncultured Caulobacteraceae bacterium | reverse complement strand
AACATGCAGCCGCGGCCGTCCAGCCGACTGGCGCGCGATGCATAGCAGAAGCGGCCGACAATTGACAGTACGCGCCGCGATGCGAACGTTCACCATGCGCGCGCTGCTCGCCCTCTTCTTGTTGCTCACAGCGCCCGCCCACGCGCAGATCGACACAGCGCGCACGCTCGCTTTCTGCACGGAGTCGAGCGCGTTCGGCCAAACCTTCGGCGAACCCTCGTCCTATGCGTGGCCGCTCCAAGGCTATCCGCCGTTCACGAGCACCACTGCTGAGCTCGATCGCGACCGCGTCTACGCCGTCACCGCGCACGCGCTGATGCCGTCCTTGCGGCGCGCGATGGCGGCGATGCAGCGGCTCGCGGAAGCCGCGAGCGCCGATCCGCGTTTCGTCATTCGCGAAGGCGATCCGGAAGTGGAGATGACGTTCTACACATCACCCGATCCGTATCGCGGCCTCGCCGTGACGATCACTTCCGAAGACGCGATGCTGGTGATGCGCTGCGCAAGTCTCTCCCACGCGCCGGCCGATACGTTCGCGCCTACCACGCCACCATAACGTCTTCGCCGCCGAACATGGCGGGCATCGTCTTGAAGTGCGGGAGATCGTCCTTCACCGGCAAGCGCGCGCTTTCGCAGTGAATGTGGATCGTCGGCTTGAACGCATCCGCCGGCAGCAGCGCAGCGGGCACGCCGCGCAAGCCTGCTTCGAGCACGTCCGCCACCAGCCGCGCGCTGCACTTGGCGCAGGAGTAGCGCGGCGTGCGTTGCGACTTCCAGGTCGTGACCTCGCCCACGATCGTCACCGCCGGCGCGGGATAGATCGACTCCGGCACATAGGCCGCGCCGTGCGCGCGCTGGCAGTCTTTGCAGTGGCAATAGAATTGCGCGATCGGCTCGCCCTCGATCCGCACCGTCACCGCGCCGCACGGGCATTGCACGTCCATCGTTGCTCTCCTCTCGCGCCTCAGCGCAAAAGAGCGCCGAGCAACGCACGTGTTTCCGCGTCCGCGACGCCATCGATCCGCGCGGGACGGAAGCGGCGTTGGAAGGCACGCACCACCGCATCGAGCGGAACACTCGCATCGTACCCAAAGCGCGTGAGCGCGTTGCGCACATCCGCGTCATTATCTGGCACGGCGCTGCTGACACCCTCTGGCCACAGCGCGCAGCCCGCGTCCGCCAAATGTTTCCACGGAAAATGCTCGCCCGGATCTTCCTTCCGCAGCGGCGCGACATCGGAGTGCCCAACGACGCGCGCGGGCGTCAGCGCATTGCGCGCGAGAATGTCTTTCACCAGCGTGATTACGCTCGCGATCTGCGGCGCGGGGTATGGCGGCAGGCCAAAATCATGTCCGCCGTTGACGATCTCGATCCCGATCGCGCGCGCGTTGCAGTTCTGCTCGCCTTCCCAATGCGAGAGGCCCGCATGCCAAGCGCGCTCAGCTTCGGGCACAACGCGCCACACCTGCCCCGCTTCGCCGACCACGTAGTGCGTGGAGACACGCGCGAGCTTCTCATTCGGATCGACCGACGGATCCTGCCATGGCCCGGGATACGAACCCGCGACCGGTTCCAAATCGCATAACCGCTTCAGCGCGATCTCCGCGTTCTGCATGCCCGTGTAGTGCAGCACGACGAGATCGATCGCGCGCCCGCCACGCGTATCGAAATTTGGCGACAGGTGATCGACAATTCCGTGCATCATCCCTGCGCGCCTTGCGTTTGCGGCGCCCGCATCGCGGTGGCGGCGAGCGCCGCGCCCGCAAGCACGACGGCCGCGGCGATGTAGAACGCAGCGCCAGGCACATGGACCGTGCGCGCATCCGCAATCGTGTAAGAGAACACGCCCGTGAACATCAGCGGCCCGATGAGGCCGGAGATGCTCATGATCGAGCCTTGCGCGCCCTGCAGCTGGCCTTGCTGATCGGCCGCGACACGCTGCGACAGCAGCGAGGACAACGCCGGCCCGGCAAAGCTCGAGAGCGCGCCGATCGGGATCGCGATCAAGAACCAGAACGTCGTCGGCGCCCAGCCTTCGACGGTGAACGCGAGCCCCCAGAACAGGAGGCCGATCGTCAGCGCCGCACGCTCGCCCACCCGCTTCACGACGGGCTCGACCAGGAAACTCTGCACCAGCATCGAGAGCACGCCCGACGCGGCGAGCGTCAGCCCCACCATCATCGCGTCCCATTGGTAGCGATAGCTCGTGTAGAGCACCCAAAGCGCCGGATAGATCTGGTGCGCGAGTTGGACGAAGAAGTGCACGCCCGCAAGGCGCATCAAGCCGCCATCGCGGCGCAAGAACGTCAGCGCGCCGAACGGATTGGCTTGCTTCCACCTGAACGGCGCCCGGCTCTCCCTCGGGAGCGATTCCGGCAGCATGAAATAGCCCCACGCCACGTTCGCGGCGGCAAGCACGGCGCCGGCGATGAACGGCAAACGCAGATCGATCTGCCCAAGCAATCCGCCAATGCCGGGCCCGACGATGAAGCCGAACGAGAATGCCGCCGCCATGTAGCCGTACGCCTTGGCGCGATCTTCAGGCTTGGTGACGTCGGCAATGTAGGCGCCCGCGGTCGAGTGCGTGGCGGCGGTGACGGCGTGGATGACGCGCGTGACCAGCAGCCACCAAATGTTCTGCGCAAGCGCCATGATCGCCAGATCGAGCGCGAGCCCCGCGCACGCGATCAAGATCACGGGCCGGCGCCCATAGCGATCGGAGAGCGCGCCAAGCACGGGCGCGGCGAACAATTGGATCGCCGCGAACATCGTCATGAACGCGCCGGCGACGGCCGCGGCGCGCGAGACATCTCCGTCCAAGAACTGGATGATCAGCGGCGCATAGACAGGGATCGTGACGCCCCAAGAGAGAACGTCGATCCAAACCGTGACGAGCACAAAGGTGAGCCCGGCTTGCCGCCCACGGGCCGGCGGATCGGTGGCGGGCGCGGACATGTGGCTGGCTTCGCGCGCGTCGCGCGGAGCGTCAAGCGCGCCCGAGGCGCGCTGCTGACAGCTTAGCGGGGGCTAACCTCGACAACCCAGCCGGCGGCGGTGCGGCGGCCTTCGAGCGTTTCGGGGCCCTGCACGCGCGCCCGGCGGCTCGGCCGGAAGCGGAGCGCGACGGCGGCGAACGCGATGAGGACGCCGACGACCGCGGCAGTGAGCGCCGCGAGCGCGACGGCGAGCAGAACCGCGAGCCCCGCGATAGCCGCAACGCCCGCGCGCAGCGCGGCGAACAGCGCATCGATCGGCCCGCGCTCCGGGGCGGGCATGGCGGCGGTCATCATCCTAGGGACGGCTCCTTCACGCGACCGATGTTGGGCCGTGGGGGCGCGCCGTCAATATCGCGCGCCCGTAAGGTTCCGCGCGGAGCTGCATCTGCCTCAGTCCGCGTCAGCCAGCTGCGACTGACGGATGCGGGCATAGGCGGCGTTGATCGCCGCGGTCTTATCCCGGGCGATGGCCACGAACTCCGGGGGCGCGCCCCGCTGGGTCATCCGGTCGGGGTGGTTCTCAGCCGCGGCGCGCCGCCAAGCGTGGCGCACCTCTTCCATGCTCGCGCCCGGCAACAGGCCGAGCACGGCGTAGGGATCGTCCCGGTCCGGCCCGAGATTGGTCGCCTTGATCCGGCGGAACTCGAGCTCCGAGAAGCCGAAATGTTCAGCCACAGTCGCGAGATACGCGATCTCCGCCTCGCCCACCGCGCCATCGGCGGCGGCGATGTGGAAGAGCCCGTCGAGCACGTCTTCCAACAGGCACGGGCGCGCGCGGTACTTCTTGCCGATCTGTTTGGCGTAGCTCTCGAAACCGAGCACCGTCTGCTTCGCGAGATTGAACGCACGACGGAACGCCGCCTCCTCGCCCGGCGGCGGACGAAACACGCGCGCGGCCGCTGCAAGCTCCCGCTCTGACGCTTCGCCGTCCGCCTTCGCCATCTTCGCCGCGAGGCCGATCACGGCGGCGGTAAAGCCAACGTCGTTCGGCTGCGGCGCGCACTCCTCCGCGAACGAAGGCGCTTCCGCCTCCGGATCGAACGCGCGCGCGGCCATTTCAACGATGCTGGACCAAACCGACATGGCGCTATTTTGCAGGTGCGAGACGGACGCGCAAACCACGACGTGAACGGAAACTGTCAGCGAGCTGTCAGCTGAACACCAACGGCAGCGACCGGAAGCCGAACAAGAGCCCGGACGGCAGTCGCCGCCCCGGCGTTTTGCCAGGCGCAATCGCGGTAAATCGCGCCACGAGCGCCTTCATCACCGCCAGCGCCTCCATCCGCGCGAGCGGCGCGCCGATGCAGTGATGCACGCCGTGCCCAAACGCGAGGTGCCGCTCCCGCTCACGCACGATCTCGAACACAGCCGGGTCGTCCCATTTCGCCGGATCGCGATTGGCGCCGGCGAGATAGACGATCAGATGCTGCCCCGCCTTGATGGTATGCGCGCCGACCGCCGTATCCTTGCGCGCGACGCGCATAACAAATTGCGCGGGCGAATCCGTGCGCAACGCTTCTTCGATCGCGCTTTCGACGAGCGCGGGATCGCGCGTGAGACGCGTCCACTCTTCCGGTTGCTCGGCGATCCGGTTCAGCAAGTTTGAGAGCAAATTCGTCGTCGTTTCATTGCCCGCGACGAGCAGCAGGCTCGCAAACCCCACGACTTCGCGGTCACTCAACGAGACGCCCGCGTCGTCTGCCCGTGCCAGCGCGGATATGAGATCGTCGCCCGGATTCACGCGCCGCTCTCGCAGCAGCTCCATGAAATAGGCGCTGAGCTCCATCAGCATCTTGATGCGGTCGCCCTCCATCGGGTTGTCCATCAGGCCGGTGATCGCGTCCGACCAGAGCTTGAAGCGCGCATGATCCCTCTCCGGCACGCCCATCAGCCGCGCAATCACCGCAACAGGCAGCGGCGTCGTCAACGCCGCGACCACGTCGGTCTCAACGCCAGGCGTGATGCTCGCCGCCAGATCGCGCGCCATCGCATCGACATCGGGCCGCAGCGCTTCGATGCGCGCAGGCGTGAACGCTTTCGAGACGAGCCCGCGCAACGTGGAATGGCGCGGCGGATCATCGCTCAGCAGTGGAAACCCAGGCCCCATCGCGGAGGATGAAAAGCTCTCGTGATCGAGGAGGATCGCGCGCACATCCTCGAACCGGCTCGCCACCCAGAAGCCATCGTCGAAATAGAGCGGCGCTTCTTCGTGCAGCCGCGCGATGAACGCGTCCCTGTTCGCCTCCACCGACCCGCGCCGGAAATCGATCGCGCTTGTCATGCCGCTCCCCCGTCGTTGGCGCGCAGTTTCAAGGACCGGCGGGCCGTTCCGCAAGGGGCTTGCGGGCTCCATGATTCGATGATACTGGAAATATCGAAATGAAGAACGAAGACGCCGTCTCCGCCTTGAGCGCGCTCGCGCATGAGCATCGCCTCGCTGTGTTTCGCTTGCTGGTGCAGGCAGGCCCCGAAGGCGCGCCGGCAGGCGCGATCGGCGAAGCGCTCGATCTGCCGCCCTCGTCGCTCTCGTTTCACCTCGCGCATTTGCTACGCGCCGGCGTCGTCGCGCAGCGGCGCGACGGGCGCTCGCTGATCTATTCCGCCGATTTCGACGCGATGAACGGCCTCATCGGCTTTCTGACCGAGAATTGCTGCGGCGGCCGCGGCTGCGCGCCAGTTGTTCAGCCGCAATCCAAAACCAAAGCCCAAGCGAAAAGGAAAATCGCATGAAGCGCTTGCACGTGCATGTCGGCGTCGCCGATCTCGATCAATCGGTCCGCTTCTATTCGGAGCTGTTCGCGGCAAAGCCTGTCGTAACCAAGAGCGATTACGCCAAATGGATGCTGGAAGATCCGCGCGTGAACTTCGCGATCTCGGTGCGCCCGGAAGCGACGGGCGTCCGCCACCTCGGCATCCAAGTCGAGAGCCAGGACGAACTCGGCGAAGTCTATGCGCGCCTCGCGGCGGCCGATGCGCCGGTGTTCGAGGAAGGCCAGACGACATGCTGTTACGCGAAGTCTGAAAAGAGCTGGATCGCCGATCCGCAGGGCGTGTCGTGGGAAACCTTCTACACAACCGGCGAAAGCACCACCTATGGCGGCGGCTTCTCCGGTGAAGGCGCGCCGAAGGCGCAGACGCAAGCGGCAGCGTCCGCCTGCTGCCCGGCCTGCTGAGCCATGCGCGAGCCACTGAACGTACTGTTTTTATGCACGGGAAATTCCGCGCGATCGATCCTGGCCGAGGCCGCGCTCGCGCGCCTAGGCGCAGGACGCTTCGCGGCGTTTAGCGCGGGCTCAATGCCGAAGGGCGCAGTGCATCCCTACGCGCTCGATCTGTTGCATTCGTTGAACTTCAAGACCGAGGGGTTCCGCTCAAAGTCCTGGGACGAGTTCGCCGCGCCGGGCGCGCCGAAACTCGATTTCGTATTCACCGTTTGCGACAACGCGGCGGGCGAAGTGTGCCCCATTTGGCCGGGCCAACCGGTCACCGCGCATTGGGGCCAGCCCGATCCGGCTGCCGTTGAAGGCAGCGAAGCAGAAAAGCGCGCAGCGTTCGCGGAAGCGTATCGCACGCTGCAGAACCGGCTCACCGCGTTTGTGAATTTGCCGCTCGCGGCGCTCGATCGGCTTTCGCTGCAAACGCGGCTCGACGCAATCGCGCGCATTCCCGAACGCTGAGCATGGCGCCGCACGTTTCGCAGCGCTTGGCGTCCGAAGCGCTGGGCTCATTTCTCTTGGCCGCGACTGTGATCGGCTCCGGCGCGCTCGCCGATCGCTTCTCGCCCGACGATGGCGTTGCGCTGATCGGCAACACGCTCGCGACGGCGGCGATGCTGTTTGTGCTGGTCGCGAGCTTCGGCGCCGTGAGCGGCGCCCATTTCAATCCGGCCGTAACTCTCGTGTTCGCGCTGCGGCGCGAGATCAGCGCGCGCGATGCGCTCAGCTACACGCTCATGCAACTCGCGGGCATGCTTGCGGGCGCGATCGCCGCGCACGCAATGTTCGGCCTGCCCCTGATACAGAGCGCGACCACCGTGCGCGCGGGCTTCGGCGTCGCGCTCGGTGAGTTTCTGGCAACGTTCGCGCTGGTGCTGGCGATCCTGCGGGTGCGTGCGGCGCGGCCGGAACTTGTGCCCGCGGCCGTCGCACTCGTGATCGCCGCCGGCTATTGGTGGACATCCTCCACGAGTTTCGCGAACCCGGCGATCACGGTGGCGCGCAGCTTCACCGACACCTTCGCCGGCGTGCGCGCGGCCGACGCGCCCGTGTTCATCGCCGCGCAGATCGCCGGCGCGCTCGCCGCGTCGGGAGCAGCCTGGATGTTCGACCGGCGCTAAGCCGCGCCGCCGCCGTTGCTGGCCCGGAGCGCGGCGACTTCGGCGCGGAGCGCACGCACTTCATCGAGCAACGCCTTCTGCACCGCCGCTGCATCTTCCTGCGCGGTTTGAATGTCGGTGACACCCTCTTCGATCGTATCGACGTCTGCTTTGATCTCGGCGGTCTGCTCGTTGCGCGTTTCCTGCACCGCGTCGACGATGACGCCGATGAAGAGGTTCAGCACCGCGAACGCCGCGATCACCGTGAACGCCATCAGGAACGCCCACGCCCACGGGAAAACGGCGTTGAGCCGCGTAATGGTATCGCCCCAACCGTCGAATTGCGTGAGCGCAAACAAAGAGAGCGCGCTTTCGCCAAGATTGTTGAAGCCATCTTGGCCACGGAACAGCGTCGTCGCCATCACCGAGCCGATGTAAAACACGACGAACAAGATCGCGCTCGTCGCTGCGATGCCGGGCAGCGCGCCGAACAACGCCTCGACCACGCGCCGCATCTGCGGCACGGCGCTGACAAGGCGGAATACCCGCAGCACGCGCAGCGTCCGCAGGGCGGAAACCGCCGGCGAAGACGCCATCCAGCAAATGCCGACGATGATGATGTCGAAAATATTCCAGCCGTTCCGGAAATACCGCTTCGGGCCTTGCGCCAAGAACTCGAGCACGAGCTCGGCCGTGAATATCCACAGGAAGTACGTGTCGAGATTGTCGATCAGGTGGTGGTACGGCCATTCGGGGCCGAAATTGGCGTCGATCCCGAGCGCGATGGCGTTCGCGATGATGCAAAGCAGAATGAAATTCTGAAACAGCCAGTTCTCGGTGAGCCAGCGGAACAGTTTGATGCCGCCGCGATGCTGCGTGAGCAGTTCGCCCTGCATGTTCCGGCGCACCGAACGCGCCGTTGCACTCGCTGCCGCCATGATCGCCCATCCCTCATCCGCAGCGCCCTCACGCTGCAAATCGGGATGCTTAATCCAAACGGCCTATATTGGAAACGCTGGCGGCAGCTTAGCCGATGGCGGCGAGCGTCACCGGCGGTTGCGCCGCCGGCGCGGTCGCGAACATCGCGAGCTTTGCAGCCTCCGCCGGCGTCAGCTCACGCGTCGTTGCTTCCGCAACAGCAGCGTCCGCTTCCGTGGCGGCGGTCACCGGCTCGTCGCCGATGATGAAGCCCTGCACGTTGTAAGTGCGCGCGCCCCAGTGCGCGCCCGGCACGTGCCAGACCTGCACCTGGCTCCAGTCCCCGCGCGGGCTCACATCGCGCACCGGCACCGAGCGGGTGATCTCCCCGCCGTTCAGCCAATTGGCGTGATCGACCAGCATCATGCGGTCCGTGACCATCTCACGGACGACCGCGACGTGACCGCGGTTGGCGCCGCGATAGCCGCGCATCACCATGACCGCGCCCTCGTCCGGATCGCGCTCACGGGCGTAGCGGCCACGGGCTTGCTGCCACCAGGTGTTGGCGTTGCCGTAGATCTCGACGCGCGTCTCGTTGCGGACGAACGGCACGCATTGCAGGCGCGGCCCCCGGCGATTCAGCTCGGGCGCGGGCTCGAAATTGGTTTCGTTGAACGGCTCGAAGGCGCTCGGCGCGCTTTGGGCGTGCGCCGAGGGGCTCTCAAACGGTTCGACCCCCGAGGGGTCGATCGACAACGGCGTCAGCGCCGAGGCCGAGCCGCCAAAGCTGACAGAGGCAGCGGCGGCGCCAGCGGCGAAGAACATCGAACGGGTCGACATGCGCTCTCCAGCGTAGTCCCAGATCGGGACAAAAAGGCCTGGGCGAGCTTAAAGAACACTTAAAATGGTCGACTTTCCACAAGTCGAGACGCGATTGACTGCCAGCTTAAGGTTAATTGACTTGGTGTAATGCTTAACGCCGGTCGTTAACGACTATGGCTCGACCACAGTAATTCGGCCGTTTGGCCTAGGACGCGGCAAGCACAAGCGGCAGCGGATGAATAAAGCCCTGGGCCTGATAGATACGCACGCCAAGACTTTGCGTCGGCAGCCACCACACGCGCACCTGGCTCCAATCGTTGGCCGGCGACACGTCCAACACAGGAATGGCGCGGGTTATTTCGCCCCCGTTCATCCAGTTCGCCTGGTCCACCAGGATCTCGCGATCGGAAATGATCGTCGTCACGACTGCGACGTGGCCGCGATTATTGGTGTTGTAGCCCCGAAGGACGAGCACCGACCCTTCGGCCGGAACACCCGAGCGCGGATACCGCCCGGCGGCCTGATCCCACCAAGTATGCGCGTCCCCGTAAATCTCGATCCGCGACGCGGCGCGGGCAAACGGGACGCATTGGAGCGGGCTGGCGGGCCGTTCCATCGACGGGCTCGACCCATTCCAGGTCATGGGAGGCTCGTAAGGGCGGCTGGCGGGCGTTGTGGGGAGGGTCGCGTAAGGCACGCTGACGCAGCCGACGAGCATCAGGCCGCATAGCCCGAGCCCAGCGGCGCGCATGCTGCGCACGACCGTTTCCCAAACCGACATTCACGTCACCCCAACGATGCCCGCTTTTATAGCCCAGCCAGGGTCAAGGGCGCGTGAACGATCACACAGGTTCGCGCCGCTACGTCACCCTGCCCGGATCGGGGGCGCCCGCTTGACCGTTTTGGCGGCGCGCCCCACCCCAAACCGATGGCCGAGCCGCCCCAAACCGCCCCGCTCCCCGAGCCCAAAATCCCGCTGATCGTGCGCCCCTGCTTCGAGCAGGATCTCGAGCAGGTGCAGCTCATCTACGCGCATCACGTTCTTACCGGGACTGGCACGTTCGAGCTCGAACCGCCCACGATCGAGGAAATCCACGCGCGCTGGAGCAAGGTGGTCACGAAAGGCTGGCCATGGCTCGTTGCGTCACCGAAATCGGATCTCAGCCGCGTCCTCGGCTACGCCTACGCGTCGCAATTCCGTGAGCGGCCCGGCTACGCCCACACCTTCGAAAACAGCGTCTACATCGCGCCGGCCGCGCAGGGACAAGGCGTCGGGCGCGTGCTGCTCAACGAATTGCTCGCGACATTGCAAGACGACGGCGTGCGCGAAGTGATCGCCGTCATTGGCGATGCCGGCAACGCGGCGTCGATCGCGCTTCACGCGGCCGCCGGCTTTCAGCACGCAGGTGTTCTTGGCAAAGCCGGCATTAAGTTTGGACGTTGGCTGGACGTCGTTCTGATGCAAAAGTCGCTGCGCAAAAACCCATAAGAGGAAGCGCAAAACGCGACTTGCCCAATCTTTGCAATGCTCGGGAACCGGTCGTTTAGACCGACGTTTGGCAGAAACTTGGCGAACACACGTCAAGATACTTTTTGTTAACCACGTCGGCCGGATCGTATTCGCGGGAGGATCGCGATGCTCAAACGTGCGTTCGTGATCGCTGGCGCAACCCTGGCGATGGGTTTGCTGGCCTTCAACCTGGCGACTGCCGAAGATGCGGCGGCGCCAGCGGTTCAAACTCAAACGTCAAACGTGCAAGCAGTAAGCGGCGTGAGTTTCGCCGATGCATCCGGCGGCATCGCCGGCATTGCGCGCTCACTGCGCACCACCCTCACCTTCTCCGACGCCGCGCCCACGCGCAGCGCGCAGATCACGGCGGACGCTGCCGATCTTTCTCAGATCGGCCCCTCGCCCGATCGGCGCCGTTACGAAGTGGCGGTCGGCGCAGCCGACGTCGCCGGCCTGCCGGTCGATGTTTCGGTCGCGCAGCGCACCACGCTCTCGATCAGCGAAGACGGCGACATCGGTCAGGCCGGACGCGGCGCGGAAGTGCGCGTCGGCCGCCGGCTCTCGCGCCTCGTCGGCGACTGGGAGACCGCCTCCTGGGACAAGCCGAGCTGGTATCTGTTCGCCGCGTCGGACGATGAAGCGATCTCCTGGGCGCCGGGCAGCGCCGGCCGTGGCGGCTCGATCCGCTACCAGGAAGACCGGGTCGAAGTCGGCGACATGCAAGTCGGCGTCGGCGTCGAGGCGATGGGCGCGCAAGCCTCCCTCTCCTACGTCCAACGCGACATCCAAGGCCGCTACGGCTCGGCCGAAGAAAATTTCACCGGCGTCACGCTCACCTGGCGGCGCTAGGCACAAGCTAGGCGGCAACGCCTGGGGCTGAAGGAAACGGATCGGGCCGCGGGTGACCGCGGCCCTTTTCTTTTTCGCGCTCTCGCGCCAGCCCCTCCGCAGTCGGGGGATAACGCCGGCTCCGGCCGCTCGCGCTGCTCCTGAATCAGCCCAAAGTCTGCTTTCGCGCGTTAACCACTCCGGAAGGAGACTCGGTGGACGCTCAAGATATCGCGGATCGGCTGGCATCCGACCGCTATATCTGGTAGATTTGGTTCCTGGAGCACGGTGTATGAGCGGCACGAACGGTAAGCTGGTGGGTCTGCAAACGCCGTCGCGGTCCTACAAGCCGTTCCGCTATCCGTGGGCGTACGATTTCTGGCGCAGGCAGCAGCAAGTTCACTGGGTGCCGGAAGAAGTCCCGCTCGGCGAG
>CAZXNY010000049.1:0-11910 GCA_964642205.1 uncultured Caulobacteraceae bacterium | reverse complement strand
ACGGGCTTCCATGGCGCACACGTCATCATCGGAACGATCTTCCTGGCGGTGTGCTTGCTGCGCCTGCTGATGGGCCAGTTCACGCCGCAGAAGCACTTCGGTTTCGAAGCCGCGGCTTGGTACTGGCACTTCGTCGACGTCGTGTGGCTCTTCCTGTTCACGTTCGTCTACGTCACGCCTTACCTCGTGATGGAGAACTGACCTGAGCGCGCCGCCCGACCCTTTCGTGGCGGGCGCGCTGGGGCGGTGTCCCGCGTGCGGGCAAGGGCGCTTGTTTTCCGGCTATTTGCGGTTCGCGGACCGATGCGCCCAATGCGGCGCTGACTTCCAGATCGCGGACGCCGGAGATGGCCCGGCCGTATTCGTGATCTTCATCGTCGGCGCCATCGTCACGCCGTTTCTGTTCATCCTGCAATTCGGGTTGCATGCGCCGGGCTGGCTCGCAATCGGCGCCACCATGGTGCTGACCGTGGTGCTGTCGCTCGCGCTCTTGCCGCCGTTCAAGGGCGTGCTGTTTGCGCTGCAGTGGAAGAACAAGGCGCGCGAAGTGCGCAACGAAGACGTCGAAGGCGCCTGATGCTGACGTTCAAGCCGCTCCCGATCATGACGATCCTGGCGATCGCGGCGCTCGCGGTGCTGCTGTCGCTCGGGCGCTGGCAGTATGAGCGCTATCACTTGAAGCTCGCTGCGGCCGCGACGCCGCCCGCCGAGATGACGCTCTCGGCGTACGAGCCGATCCCGGACGGGTTGCAGCTTGTCTATGGCGTGCGAGAAGGCGAGCCGGGCTGGCGCGTGTTCGCGCCGGTGCGCGATGGCGACAGCGTCGTGTTCGTCGATAGCGATTTCGTGCCGGGGCCCGCGCTGCCAAATTGGCGCGATATCCGTTACCCGCGCGCGCTTTCGTTCGACACGCCGATCCGCGGCGCCTCGGTGCGCCCTGAGCAGCCGGGCCCGTTCACCCCGCCGCCACGCCCGCTCGACCGGATTTGGTACGACGTCGATCTCACCGCGATGGCGCGCACCGCCGGCCTCGGGCAAGTCGCGGATTACTACATCGCCGCGCCCTACGTGGCGCCGGATGGCCGTGCGGCGGAGAACCCGTTCGCGCGCACCGCCAATCTCGATCCGCTGCCGCCGGAACGGCATCTCGGTTACGCCATCACGTGGTGGGGCTTGGCGCTGATGCTGCTCGGCGTCTACTTCGCGTATCACATCAGCGTCGGGCGTCTCCGGCTGAAGCCGCAAGAAGCAGAGTGATGCGTTACGTTTCCACGCGCGGCGAGGCGCCGGCGGTTTCTTTCCTCGATGCTGTGCTCGCAGGCCTTGCGCCCGACGGCGGACTCTATGTGCCGCAAGCGTGGCCGCGCGTGCTCGACCAGGAAGAGTTTCATCGCCGCGCCGCGCTTGGGCATTTCTCCGGCGTGGCGTGCGATGTGCTGCGCGCATTCGCGGGCGACGACCTGACGTTCGAAGAGGCCGCGCGGCTCGCAAACGAAGCGTACATCCGCCCGCCGGCCCCTGGCGCGGAAGAGAGCTGGACGCCGACGTGGCCAGATGCGGTGACGCCGCTGGTGCAGATAGCGCCGGGCGATTTCGTGCTCGAGCTTTTTCACGGCCCCTCGCTCTCGTTCAAAGACGTCGCGATGCAGCTCATCGGGCCGCTCTATGAGCACGCGCTCGCCAAGCGCGACCGGCGGCTTTCGGTGGTATGCGCGACGTCTGGCGATACCGGCGGCGCCGCAGTCGAGGCGCTCAAGGGCCGCGACCGCGTCGATCTCTTCGTGCTGCTGCCGAAAGGGCGTGTCTCGGACGTGCAGCGCCTTTTCATGACCGCGTCAGGCGCGCCGAACGTGCATGCTCTGGAGATCGATGGCGATTTCGATGCGTGCCAGGCGCTGGTGAAAGCCATGTTCGCGGACGCGGCGTTCGCGAGCGCCGCCTCGCTCTCGGGCGTCAATTCGATCAATTGGGCCCGGATCGTCGCGCAATCGGTCTACTACCACGTCGCTGCGAACGTGCTCTCGGGGCCCGGGCCAGTGCATTTCTCGGTGCCGACCGGCAATTTCGGCGACGCGTTTTCGGGGTTCGTCGCCAAGCAGACCGGCGCGCCGATCGGGCGCATCCTGATGGCGACCAACGCCAACGACATTCTCTCGCGTACACTCGCGACCGGCCGATACGAGCGCGCGGCGGCTTCGTCAGCGACGCTTTCGCCGGCGATGGACATTCAGGTCGCCAGCAATTTCGAGCGCATTCTGTTCGACGCGCTGGACCGGGACGGCGCCGCCGTTCGCCGGCTCTACGATCAGTTCGCGCAATCGGGCGGGTTCGATATTCCGCCGGCCGCGCTCGCGAAGCTCCGCTCACAGTTCGATGCGGCGTCGGTGACGGACGCGGAAACGCTGGGCGGGATGACAGCGTGGGACTATCCGGCCGATCCGCACACGGCGGTCGCGCTCTATGCGCGCAGCAAGGTGACCGAGCCGCCGGGCGCGCCGCACGTGACGCTGGCGACAGCGCACCCGGCCAAGTTTCCGGACACCGTGGCGCGCGCGACAGGCGAGCGTCCGCCGCTGCCGAAGAAGCACGCGGGCCTCATGGAACGGGCCGAGCGCATGCATGCGCTTCCCAACGATGCGCAAGCCGTGAAAGACTATATCCGCGCGGCGAGCCGGGCCTTCGCCTGAGGTGCGCTTGGCTGCGAGGAGGGCGTGATGCGCCTCGATCAGATTGATCTTGTCTGCGCCGACGTGGCCAAAAGCCTCGCGTTCTATCGGCTGCTCGGGGTGGATATTCCGGAAGACAAAGTGTGGAGCACGCCGAGCGGGCCGCACCATTGTGAGGTCGACGCCGGCGACGGCGTGTCACTCGCGTTTTCGAGCGTTGCCCTCGCGAATGTCTACAACAAGGGCTATCGGCCTGCGCGTGGCGGCGCGAGCATGATCGGCTTTCGTGTCGTTGAGCGCGCCGATGTCGATAACGCGTATGCGCGTCTTGAGCGCGCGGGCCATCGCGGCGTTCAGCCGCCGAACGATGCATTCTGGGGCGCGCGCTTCGCGATCGTCGAGGATCCGGACGGCAATCACGTCGCCATCTCGAGCCCCTCGGAAGCGGCGCATCGCAGCGCGGGGCCAGAGCTTTGAGCGAACTTGAACTTGTGCGGCTCTCGAACGGCGTTCGCGTCGCGCTCGATCCGATGCCGGGTCTTGGCACGACGGCGCTTGGCGTGTGGCAGAGCGTCGGGGCGCGCTGGGAAGAGGCGCACGAGAATGGGGTGGCGCATCTTTTTGAGCATATGGCGTTCAAGGGCGCGGGCGGGCGTGACGCCAAGCAGTTCGCCGAAGCGATCGAAAGCGTCGGCGGCATGCTCAACGCCGGCACGGGCTACGAAACGACATCGTACTTCGCGCGTGTGCTGAAGGGCGATGCGCCTTTCGCGCTCGATCTCATCGCCGACATTCTGTGCAAGCCGCATTGGGACGAAGCGGAGCTTGAGAAGGAAAAGGGCGTCGTCGCGCAGGAGCGCGGCGAAGCGTTCGATCTGCCATCCGACCGCGTGTTCGAATTGCATCAAAGTTTGATCTTCCCCGATCAACCGCTCGGGCGGCCGATTCTTGGCGAAGAAGAAACAGTTGGGTCGCTCAAAGTCCGATCACTGGAAGCGTTTCGTGACGCGCATCTGACACCGGAGCGCCTGGTGGTGAGCGTGGCGGGCGGTTACGACCGCGCTGCGGTGCTGGAAGCGGCGGAAGCGCGCTTCGGCGGGCTCGCGAAACGGCCGTCGCGTTCATATACGCCTGCCCGCGCTGCGAAGGGCGCGGCGGGCGAGCAACGCCGGAGCGAACAGACGCATCTTGTGTTTTCGTGGCCAGCGCCGAATGCGACCGATGAGAACGCGCTGGCGCACCGGCTGTTCGTGGAGATCTTCGGCGGCGGGATGTCGTCGCGCTTGTTTCAAGACATCCGTGAGACGCGCGGTCTCGTCTATTCGATCTACGCGGCGGTCGATGCCTACGAGGATACGGGCCGCTTGCTGGTCTCGGCGAGTTGCGCGGGCAAGGACGCAAAGGCCGTCGCGGGGCTTGTCGCCGATGCTTTGGAGCGCTTCGCCAAGGAAGGTCCGACGGCGGCGGAGTTTGCGCGCGCCAAGGCCGTCGCGGGCGCGGGGCTGATGATGAGCGCGGAGGCGCCCTCTGCGCGCGCGGAATCGCGAGCGAACCAGGCGCTGCTGCGGGATCGGCTCATTCCGTTCGAGGAGCTGAAGGCGCGGATCGATCGCGTCGAGCTTGAGCAATTGGCGCCGTTCGCGCGCGCCGCGCTCGAAGGTCCCGCGGCGGTGGCCGCCGTAGGGCCCAAGCGCGGGCTTGGCGCTGTCGCCGCTTTTCAGGCACGATAGCGCGATGGCGTTTCTGCGCAGCGGCGAGGAAGGCGGGCGCAAGCTCGCGGGCGAAGGCGTCTATTTGCGCCACCCCGAAGCGCGCGACTACATTGCGTGGTCGCAGCTGCGGGGCGTGAGCCGTGCGTTTTTGGCGCCCTGGGAGCCGACGTGGCCGGAAGACGAACTCACCAACGCGTCGTTCCGATTCAAGCTTCGCCGCTACGCGCACGATATTCGTGACGGCAAGAGCTATCCGTTCTTCGTGTTTCGCGACGATCACACGCTCGTCGGCGGCGCGACGCTGAGCCAGGTGCGCCGCGGCGCATCGCAAGCGGGCACGCTCGGCTATTGGGTCGGTGAGCCGCACCAGCGGCGCGGCCATACGACGGCGGCGGCGCGCGCCGTGCTGCGCTTTGCGTTCGAGGATTTGGGCCTGCACCGTGTGGAAGCGGCCTGTCAGCCCGAGAATGCGCCGTCGCGCGCGGTGCTGGAGAAAGTCGGCTTTGTCGAAGAGGGCCGCGCGCGCGCGTATCTGAAGATCGACGGCGGCTGGCGCGACCACGTGCTGTTCGGCGCGATCAACCCGCGCGACTAGCCGCGCACGCCAGCCTCGATGTTGTTGCCGTCCGGATCGATGAGATACGCGGCGTAATATTTTATTTGCTCGGGCCCGCGCGGTCCCGGCGCGCCGTTGTCGCGCCCGCCTGCAGCGAGGCCCGCAGCATAGAACGCGTCGACCGCGGCCTTGTCCTTCGCCGCAAAGCCGATGTGCAGAGGGCTTTGCGACGCGGCGTGCACGCTCGTCCAGAATGTCGGGCGCCCCATGCCGATGTAGAGAAACGGGATGCGGTCCTGCGCGCTGCGGATCACGAGGAAGGAGTCCGGGCCGTTGTCAGCGGTCGCGTAGCCAATCGGCTTCGTCACGGCGTCGTAAAACCGGCGCGCGGCGGCGAGATCGCGGACGATGAAACCGATGTGATCGAACATGGCCAGCCAACGGCTCAGGCGAGACCGGCGTTCCCGCTCAATTGCGACGGATCGAGTCCGAGCGCTCGCAGTGCCTCGGACCATTTCTCCTCATGGCTCTCGCCGAACACGATCGCATCGACGGCGTCGACGACGAGCCACGCGTTCTTCTTGAGTTCGTCTTCCAATTGGCCCGCGCCCCAGCCCGAGCAACCGAGCGCGAGCACGAAGCGCTGCGGCGCACGCTCATTGGCCATCGCTTCGAGCACGTCGCGCGTGGCGGTGAGCGAGATGCCGGGCGCGACTTCCTGAGTTGCGTCAGCGGTCGTGAAATCTGGCGAGTGGAGCACATAGCCGCGATCAGGCCGCACCGGGCCGCCGTCCATCACGATCCGCGGCGCGAGTTCCTGGCGCGGCGCGATGCCGAGATGATCCAGCACGTCGCCGAGCGTCAGCGCGTCCTTGGGCTTGTTGATGATGAGGCCCATCGCCTGATCCGAGGTGTGGGAACACATCATGATGACGGCATGGTCGAACCGGGGATCGCCGATCCCCGGCATCGCGACCAATAATTTACCGGCAAGCGAGGCGTCCACGCGGTCCTCCGTCGGTCCAATGCTGGGGCGATCCCCGCCCGGGGGCAACCCCGGTTCGCGTGAGCGCTGCGGCTGGTGTAGGAGGGCGGCTCAAGCTTCGGAGGACCCCCGCATGATCAAAGTTGGCGATAAGCTCCCGGCCGCGACCTTCATCTCTCCCTCGGCCGATGGCCCCAAGCCCATGACCACGGCGGATGTGTTCGCAGGCAAAACGGTGGTGCTGTTCGCGGTTCCCGGCGCCTTCACGCCGACCTGCTCGGCGCGCCACCTTCCGAGTTTTCGCGACAAGGCGGCCGAACTCCAGGCTAAGGGGATCGATACGATCGCCTGTACGGCGGTGAACGACCCGTTCGTCATGAGCGCGTGGGCCAAGGATCAGAGCACCGGCGAAACGATCCTGATGTTGTCGGACGGAAACGGCGATTTCGCGCGCGCCGTCGGCCTCGAAATGGACGGAACCAAGTTCGGCATGGGCAAGCGCTCGATGCGGTACTCGATGCTCGTGAAGGATGGCGTGGTCGAAAAGCTCAACGTCGAAGAGGGCGGCGAGTACAAAGTTTCGTCCGCGGAATATATGCTTGGCCAGCTCGTCTGACGGTTCGCCTGAGAGGCGTGCTTAACGGTGCGTTTGCGCCTCAAAGACCTTTGCGTAACCGGGAGCGGCTATCCTGCGGCAAAGGTCTCGTGATGCGGCCGCCAAAATGGCGGGCGCGGTGAGCGAGGGAGAATCCCGTGCCCGATCCATTTGTCGTGATCCTTGCGGCGCTTGCCGTCGTCATCGCCTTCAGCGTCATCAAGGTTGTGCCGCAAGGCCGGCAATTTACTGTCGAGCGGTTCGGCAAATACACTGGCACGCTGAAGCCGGGCATCGCCTTTCTCGTGCCGTTCGTGGACCGCATTGGCCGCCGGCTCTCCATGATGGAGACGGTGCTAGATGTGCCGCGCCAGGAAGTGATCACGAAGGACAACGCGATCGTCTCCGTGGACGCCGTGGTGTTCATTCAAGTCGTGGACGCTGCGAAGGCGGCCTACGAAGTTGAGAACCTCAATCTCGCGATCCTCAATCTCGCGCTCACCAACGTGCGGACGGTCGTCGGCGCAATGGATCTCGACGAAGTCCTCTCGCAACGCGATGCGATCAACGCGCGCCTGCTCACAGTGGTTGACGCTGCAACGAGTGCGTGGGGCGTGAAAGTCCTGCGCATCGAGATCAAGGATTTGACACCGGCGGCCGATCTCGTCGCCGCGATGGCGCGCCAGATGAAGGCCGAGCGGGAGCGCCGCGCGCTCATCCTCGAAGCGGAGGGCGAAAAGTCCGCAGCGGTGCTGCGCGCCGTAGGCGCCACGCGTGCCGCGATCCTCGAAGCCGAAGGCCGCCGCGAAGCCGCCTACCGTGACGCTGAAGCGCGTGAGCGTTCGGCGGAAGCCGAAGCGAAGGCCACCGACATGGTCTCCAAGGCGATCGCGGCGGGCGATGTGAACGCCATCCGCTACTTCCTTGGCCTCAAATACGTGGAAGCGTTCGGCGAACTGGCGTCTTCGAACCAGCAGCGCACGGTCATCGTGCCGGCCGATCTTTCGGGGCTCACTGGCCTCGTGGAAGGTCTGCGCGCCTTGAATGCAAACCCGCCGGCGGTCAGATAATATACTGACCGTAAGGTGCGCGCCGGGAGCCGCTTGGCGCGCGAAGGGAGGCCGCCGTGGATTGGCTGACGCGCATCGATAGCACGCACTGGCTCGTACTGGCTCTCGTTCTACTGATCGCCGAACTGGCTACGGGCACGACGTACCTGTTGTGGCCGGCGGTAGCGGCCGGCGTGACCGGTTTGATCGCGCTCTTCTTCCCGACAAGCGTCTACATCGAAATCGGCGTTTTCGCGGGCCTGACGATCCTGCTGACGCTGCTGGGGCGCCCTCTCGTGCGCAATCTTCGGATGGCCGCGGAAAACGCGCCCGTCTTGAACGAGCGCGACAAGACCGTGATCGGCGCGCGCGCAGTGGCGATGACGGCGTTCGTAAACGGCGCCGGGCAAGTGAAGCTTGGCGACAGCGTGTGGCGCGCGCAAAGCGCCGAAGCGATCGCGGCTGGGCAAGCCGTGGAAGTCCTCAGCGTCGAAGGCACAACAGTCGTGGTGAAGACCGTAGGCTAGATCTCGAAGATCTTCTCGAAGCCGCCAAATATCATGCGCTTGCCGTCGAACGGCATTTCCGCGTTCTGCATCGACGTATCGGACTGCATCGCTTCCATCGCCTTGTTGCGCACGTCCTTTGACGGCCACTCGACCCAGCTGAACACGACAGTCTCGTTGGCTTCGGCCTTCACGGCGCGGCGGAAGTCCGTGACTTTGCCTTCAGGCACGTCATCGCCCCAGCATTCGACGACGCGCGTTGCGCCCATCTTCTTGAAATAGCTGTCCATCTCACGTGCATGGGCGAGGAACGCTTCGCGGCCGTTGGCGGGAACCGCAGCGACAAATCCATCGACGTAAGCCATCGAACGATCTCCTTTGTGCAATCGCAGTGAAACGGGCGGCGCGCGCGGCGCGTTCCCGTCACGCCTGCGCTAGCCGCGATAGCGGCGGTTCAGTTTGCGCATGCCGCCGATCCAGCGATTGTAGTCGCCGGTCTTGTTGCGCATGTATTGCAGCACTTCCGGGTGCGGTAGGATGAGAAAATCCTCGGCACGGATCGCTTTGACGCACTCTTCGGCGACCACATCCGGCTCCATCATGCCGTCGATGCTGGCGACGCCGTCGGGGTTGCCGGCCGTCATCGCCGTGCGCACCGCTTGCGGACAGAGCACCGAGACCTTGATGCCCTGATCGCCATGTGTGATCGCGAGCCATTCTGCCAAACCAACCGCCGCATGCTTGGTGACGGCGTAAGGCGCCGAGCCAATTTGTGAGAGGAGGCCCGCGGCGGAGGAGGTGCTGACGAGATAGCCGCCGCCGCGCGCGGCCATTAGCGGCACGAGGTGGCGCGCGGCCCAGATGTGGGACATCACGTTGATCTCCCAGATGCGCTGCCAATCGGCATTCGACGCTTCCGCGCCCCCGCCAATGCCGATGCCGGCGTTGGAGAAGAAGAGATCGATCGGGCCGTGGTCTTTCTCGACCGTATCGATCAGGCGCTTGATGTCGTCTTCCTTGGAGACATCCGTCTCGAACGCGATGCCGCCGACGTCCTTCGCGGTTGCGCGCGCGCCTTCGCCGTTGCGGTCCGCGCAGACGACGAGCTTGGCGCCTTCCGCCTTGAAGCGTACCGCGAGCGCTTTGCCGATGCCACTCGCGGCGCCGGTGATGACGGTGATCTTGTCCTTGAGCTCCATGAGCGCGCGTCTCCTCTAGTTGGCGGAGACCTAAGCCGGGCGTGGGCGTGCGGGCAAGCTCAGCGCACCGGCCAGTCTTGCACGATCCTTTCCGCAACGGCGCTGGCGCCGCCCGGCGCGCTCGGCGGGGCGGTGATCTCAAGCATGATGCCGTTGGGATCGGGAAAGTAGACCGAGCGCTGCGCGCCGTGGTCTTCGAGCCAATGAACGAGCCCGGCGGCTTTGATCTTCTCGATCCAAACATCGAGCGCGGCATGATCAGGGGCGGACAACGCAAAGTGCGGCAAGTCGCGCGGCTCCTTCACGGCTGGACGCGGATCGCCGCGCAGTTCGACGAGCGCGATCTCGCGTCCGTCGGAAAGGCCATAAATCATCATCAGCCATTCGCGCCCGCCCCAATCGTCGCCGCGCATCGCGCTGACGAGCGGAAGGCCGAGGAAGCCGGAATAGAACGCGTGCGTCGCGGCGGCGTCATAGATCGGCAGCGCCATGTGATCGAGGCTGAGCTTGCTCATCCGCGCCTCCATTTGCGCCATCCTAGCGCAAACGCGTGCACTAGTCGCGCCGCCGGTCGAGCACTTCCTTAAGTTTGACGAGGAAGGGGAGCGCCGCGGCGAACTCGGCCGCCTTCACTTCGCCCAGAAGGCTGGCGATTTCCGGCGCGATCGCCGCGAGCGCGCGGTCGCGAGCGCCACGGCCCGCGCGCGTGATGCGCACGATCTTGGCGCGCCCATCTGCAGGGTCAGGTTCTACGGTGACGTAGCCCTTTGCCTCCAAGCGTTGGAGCGTATTCGTCATCGCGCCCTTGGTGACCTGAAACGCGTTCGCGAGCGAGAGCGGGCTTTGACCATCGACGTTGCGCACCACGAAGTGATGCAGCACGGAAAAGCCCGCCATCGAGAGTCCGTCCTCCAGCACGCGCGAGAGCGCAGTGCTATTGAGTTGTGCGATCACGCCGATCTGCGTGAGCACTTGCATGACGACGGCGCCTGCTTCTTGCCTGGTGGTCACGCGCGCAAATGCTCCGCAAGGCCGCGGCGCGGGGCGGGCGGCGGCGTCTCGGTTGGGTAGCCGACGCGCACGAGCATCTGCAAGGTCGCGCCGCCGGAGTTGGTGACGCGCGTCATTTCGTCCTTGAGATCGGTCATTTCGGGATATTCCTGCAGCGCTTGGCTCCACGGGTGAATGGCGAGCCCAAGTTCCGTTGCGCGCAAGTTCAGGCGCGCATAAGCGCGGCCGGCGGCGAGCTGTGTCGCGCGCGAATTATCCGCGCTGGCGATCCAGAAGAAGGCAGGCGCTTCCTCCGCCAGCGGGCGCCACGCATCGATGCTGGGCTTGGTGAAGGGATGATCGGGGTCGGCGAGCACGTCGAACGACACCAGACCCATCGCCGACGCCGCCTCCACGAACGCGCCGCTCACCGCGATGCCGTCGCGATGACGCGCGATCTCCGCGCGCCCGACGCGCAGGAGACGCGCCGTTTCATGATGGGCGTGCGGCGTGTGCGCTTCACGGTCGAACGCGCGCCACACGAGATCGCGCAGCGCGTTGTTGGTTTCGCCGCCGCTGACATGGCCGAGGATGAGATAGGGCGCCTGCAACGCCTCCGTGAGCTGCACCATTACATCCGGCGTCACGGCGCGGTTTTCGTAGGCAAGGCGGTTGGTCCGGCGCGCGAGAATGTGCGTGAACAAAAGATCGGGCGCGCCGCCTTGCGCGAAGCGCACATGCGCGAAGGGGCGCGCGTCGAGCGCCGGCTGCGGCTCGCCTTGCGGGAACGGCGTGATCTGGGCGCTCAAGCCGCGCTCGGCGGCTGCGAGTGCGAGCAGTTCGAGAAACGCGCCGCAACCGACGACGATCTGGCGGTTGAGCGGATCGGTCTGCGGCAAGAGCCGCTCAGTGTCCGGGTAGAGCAGCATCTCGTTTTCGCCCACGAGATCGACGAGCCAGGGCTGCCGGTTGTGCGGATTGGGCGCGAGGATCGCATGCGCGAGCGCGTAGCGGCGCGGATCGGCCTCGCCCGCGCCGGGCGCGCGCCATGCGGCGATGGGATCGGGGAGGTTTGCGGGCGCGCACCCAGCGGGCAGCGCCGATGCGGCGAGAAGCGCGAGGACGTGGCGGCGGTTCATAGCGGCCTCCGGAGTGGTTCAGCGGCAAACTAATAGTTTAATATTAAACTAGATTGCCGCCGTCAACCCGCGGCGTGCGCCTATCAGCCTTTCTTCGTGATCCCGGCGCGGGCGAGGGCGTCGGCGCGTTCGTTCATCACGTCACCGGAATGGCCGCGCACCCATTTCCACTCGATCTGATGGCGCGCGGTGGCGTCTTCGAGTTTTTGCCAGAGATCGGCGTTGGCGACGGGCTTGCCGTCCGCGGTTTTCCAGCCGCGCTTCTTCCAATTGTGAATCCAGGTCGTGATGCCGTTCTTCACATACTGGCTGTCGGTATGGAGCCGCACGCGCGAGGGCCCCTTGAGCGCATTGAGCGCCTCGATCGCGCCCATCAGCTCCATGCGGTTGTTGGTTGTCGGCGTTTCGCCGCCGGAGAGCTCTTTCTCCGCGTCGCCATACTTCAGCACCGCGCCCCAGCCGCCAGGGCCGGGATTGCCGCTGCACGCGCCGTCGGTCCAGATGTCCACCGTG
>CAZXNY010000048.1:0-11943 GCA_964642205.1 uncultured Caulobacteraceae bacterium | reverse complement strand
CGCAGCGCGCGCGTTTTGCGTGAAGATGCGTCATCTCAGCCGCGCCCGCGTGCAGGTCGCGCCAGGTTCATCGCGGCGGCGCGCGCGTCGTTAAGATCTTGCACGAGACGCGAAAACGCGGCGGCGCGCGCATCCGGATCGGGCATGCGCAGCAGCGCGGAGGGGTGATTTGTCACCATCAGCGGCGCGCCTTCGCGCGTGGCGAGCATGCGCCCGCGCGCAAGTTCCAATGCGCCTGTGTGGCCGTTAAGCGAACGCAGCGCCGTCACGCCGAGCGCCACCGTGAGCGTGGGGCGCACCAACGCCAATTCATGCCCGATCCAGAACCGGCAAAGGCCGATCTCGTTCGGGTCAGGGCGCTTGTGGAGACGCTTCTTGCCGCGCGGCTCGTGTTTGAAGTGCTTGACCGCGTTGGAAAGATAGATCGTGCGCCGGTCGATCCCCGCCGCTTCCAGCGCGCGGTCGAGCACCTGGCCCGCTGGCCCAACAAATGGCCGGCCCGCGAGGTCCTCCTGATCGCCGGGCTGCTCGCCCACCAGCGCCAGGAGGGGCGCGTCCTTTGGCCCTTCGCCCGGCACGGCCTGGGTCGCGTCCTTCCACAAGGGGAAAGCGCGGCAGCCCTGCAGCGCGGCATTCAGCACGGCCATGTTCGCGGGCGCGGCGGCCTGCGCGGCAACCGCCGCTTCATCCTTGGTGGGCGCAGTGGGCGCGATCTGCGCGTGCGCTGCGCCGGGCCGTTTGCGTGGGCTGGTCGGCATCGCCGCCACCATGTCTTCGGCGCGCGCCTGCGCGCCCTTGATGAGCGGAGCAATGGTCCGCGCCTCGGGCAGGTTCCGCCAATAGTGCTTCGGCATCTCCCGCGTCATCGCCGCGATCTTGAGGCGGGCGGGATTGAACATGCTCTCGTGGTACGCGCGCCAATCGTCGTCGCGCGCATCTTCGGCGGGCACATCGCCGCGCGCGCCACCCGGCCCGAACGAAAGCGCCGCGCCATCCCAATGCGCGGTTCCGTCCGGCGTCACGATCGACCAGCGCATGCCGGTGAAGCGGCGCACGAAGAAGTCCGCCGTTTCACGCAGGATGCGGTGCTGTGGCTCGAACCAGGCGACGAAGCGCGGCCCGTCCTCGCCCGCGATTTCCTTGAACCGGACGAAGGCGTGCATCTTGTGCTCGTCGCGGCGCACGGATTTCGCGAGCGTGTTGAGCTTCACGACATCGGCGTCCGCCGCGTCGGCCATCAGCGCGCGGTTCTGTTGCAGCCGCCACAGCACGCGGTAGAGCAGGGGCAGGCGCGCAGCGTCGCGGTGCAGCGCCGCCTTGCGCGCGATCTCCACGAACGCGCGCGGCGCCGTCAGCGGCGCATCCTCGACGGGAGGCGCTTCGCCTGAGCCGAAGAGATCGCCGCCGCTCTCCCACGCCACGTCTTCCGGCCGCGCGCCCGCCGCGATCAGCCGCCGCGCCGCATCCCGCCACGTCTCGTAATCCGCATCCGCCGGCACGCCCGCGCTGATCACGCAAACAGCTCCAGCTGCTCGGGCGGCGGCGCGAGTTTGGCGCGCAGCTTTGCGTCATCCGCGAGCGCCGTTGGCCGCCAATCGCGCGCGACCAAGAACGGCCGGCACTTCTCAAGCGAGCGCGTCAGCCGCGCGACGTCATCGAGACCCAGCGTGCGCTGGCGGCGCGCCGCGATGATCTTATCGACGCTCTTCACGCCGAGCCCCGGCACGCGCAGCAGCATCTCGCGGTCGGCCACGTTCACATCGAGCGGAAACGCATCCCGGTGCGCAAGCGCCCAGGAAAGCTTCGGATCGATCGCCAGACCGAGCAGGCCATCCGCGCCGGTCACGATCTCGTCGGCGCCAAACTTGTAAAACCGCATCATCCAATCGGCCTGATAGAGCCGGTGCTCGCGCATCAGCGGCGCGGCCTTGAGCGGCAGCCGCGCGCTCGCATCCGGGATTGGGCTGAACGCGGAATAGTAGACGCGCTTCAGGCGGTACGACGCGTAGAGCGCTTTGCTGGCCGACAAAATGTCTCGGTCACTCGCCGCATCCGCCCCCACAATCAGCTGCGTGCTTTGCCCGGCCGGCGCAAACGCCGGCGCGCCGCGATCGGACGCGCCCTCGATCCCGAGCCGCACATCCGCCATCGAGCGGCGAATGATCCCGCTGCGCTTTTCCGGCGCCAAATCCGTCAGCCCCGCATCCGTCGGCAGCTCAACGTTCACCGACACGCGGTCCGCGTAACGCCCCGCTTCCGCGATCAGCTCAGGCGAAGCGCCCGCGATCAGCTTCAAATGAATGTAGCCGCCGAAAGGTGCTCTTCGCGCAAAGATTTCGCGACGCGCGCCATCTCTTCCATTGTCGCGTCATGCGATTTCACCATGCCGGAGGAGAGGAAGAGCCCTTCGATGTAGTTGCGCCGGTAAAAGTCGAGAGTCAGCTGCACGACTTCTTCGACCGTGAACTTCGCGCGCGGCACGTTGGACGAGCGCCGGTTGATGCAGAACGCGCAATCGTAGAGACACTGGTTCGTCAGCAGGATCTTGAGCAGAGACACGCACCGCCCATCGGGCGTGTACGAGTGGCAGATACCCGTGCCTTCGTTTGGGCCGATGCCGCCGCTCTTGCGGCTATCGCGCTTTGCGCCCCCGCTCGATGAACAGGACGCATCGTATTTCGCGGCATCCGCAAGGATGCGCAGCTTCTGCCGCAGCTCCATGTGTTCTAGTTATGTTCCGTTCGCCGCGCCGGTCAACACGGAACCGCTGTGCGCGACGCGTCGTCAGCCGAACAGCACTGCGAAGAAATAGACCGAGTAGAGCGCCCACACGATGCAGAGCCCAACCGAGACGATCGCCGCCAGCCCGCTCTGATTGCCTTCTGAACTGCCCGCCATGTCGTGTTCCTCCGCCGGGTCTAATGCCCAATCCGTTCAAGTCGATCCTGAAACTTTCATCAGCACAAGCCCGCTCACGATCAGCACGGCGGCCGCGAGCTTCGCCGCGCTCACGCCTTCGCCGAGCAGCGTCACGCCCACAACGAACGCGCCCACCGCGCCAATCCCCGTCCAGACCGGATAGGCGATGGAGAGCGGCAGCGTGCGCATCGCGAGCGCGAGCAGCCAGAAACTCGCGATCATCGCGCCAAGCGTCAGAGCGCTCGCGCCAACGCGCGTAAAGCCCTCGGATTGCTTCATAAAATACGCCCAGACGATTTCGAGCAGTCCGGCGCCGAACAATAGAACCCAGGCCATCGCCGGCCCTCCGCAGAGAACCGGGCCGTCCCGGAATAATGTCCCAAATGGGGGAGGGCGTGGCCTCCTCGCTGCAACGCAGCGTGCGCCTTAGGTGCGGGCGCCCAGCGCTTGGGTCAAGGCCGCCGCTGTCTCAGCAGCGTGCGCCGTCATCATCGAGATGTGATTGCCCGGAACCTCGATCAGCGTGAGCGACGCGGCGCGCCCGCGCCACACGTCCGTCAGCGGCGGCAAGTTCGGATCGCGCCCGCGCGGGGAAAACAACGTCACCGCCCCGCCGTAAACGCCCGGCGCATAGCGCGCCGACGCGAGTAGCGAACTCGCCGACACGCGCAGCACGCGCGCTGGCCCAACTGGCGCTGGCGGCGCGGCGTGTTTGGGCCAGCGCCCGGAGAGCCAGCGTCCCGCCATCCCGAACCACACGCGCGCCGGCCAGCGCACCGGGCTCATCGTCGCGTCGAACAGGCCAAGGAAGCCCACGCGTTCGCCCGCGCTCTCCAGCAACCGCGCAATCTCGAACGCCGCGAGCCCGCCAAACGAATAGCCGCACAGGAGGTATGGCCCCTCGGGCTGGCGCGCGCGGATCGCAGCGAGATAGTCGCGGGCCATTGGCGCGATAGCCATGTGCGGCTTATCGGCGCCCACCAGCCCGCGCGCCTGCACGCCGATCACTGGCCCCGCATAGTCCATCGCCCGCGCCATCGCGAAGAGATCGCCCACGCCGCCGCCAACGCCGTGCACGATGAACACCGGCGTTCCCGCGCCCGCTTTCAGCGTCACCAGCAGCGGATCGCGCGCCTCGCTCTTCAGCGCGGCGCACATGCCCGCGAATGTCGGCATTTCCTGCACGAGCGTTAGCGGCGCTTCAATGTCCAGCGCACGCTCGATCTCCATCACCAGCGCGACCGCCGCGAGCGAGTCGCCGCCCTCCGCGAAGAAGTCCGCTTCCGGCCCAGAAGGCGCCGCGTGCAACACCGCGCGCCACGCGCCCGCCACCGCAGCCGCCACCGGATCGGTGAGATCGATCGCGCTCGGCCGCGATGCTTCCTCCGCTGCGCGCGCCGCGTCGCGCGCCGCGAGCGCCTTCGCGTCCAGCTTCGAACTCGGCAGGCGCGGCACAGCATCGGTCACATAAATCCGCGCCGGCCGCATCGCTGCCGGCGCCTGCGCCATCAGCGCGCGCAACTCCTCCACCAGCGCATCGCCCGCGCCCGCGCGCTGCGCGACATACGCGACCAGCACCGCGTTCTCGCCCTGCACGCGCGCCATCGCGCCCACATCCGCCACCAGCGGATGCGCGCGCAGCAGCGCTTCCACGCCATCGAGATCGACACGCGCGCCGCGTATCTTCACGACGCGATCGGCGCGCCCGACGCGCTCGAGAAATCCATCCTCGCGCACACGCGCCAGATCGCCGGTATGAAAGCGCCGCGCGCCATCGCGGGTTGGCGCCGCCTCAAGCCGCCCTGCGCGCCACGCCCCCAGCATCACGTACGGGCTTTCCACCACGATCTCGCCGATCTCACCCGCAGGCGCCGGCGCGCCATCCGGATCGAGCAGCGCGAGCTTGGCGCCGGGCAGGGGATGGCCGATCGGAATGCGCGGATCGTCGCCGCGCCGCGCTTCGTCGACGAACCATTGCAGCATCGGCGCTTCCGTCGCCGCGAAAATGCACTGCACATGCGCGCCTGCTGGCAGCCAGCCGCGCAGCATGTCGATGTCGCGCCACAAGATCGTGTCGCCGCCCATGCGCACGAGCCGCACGTTCTCCGGCGCGCGCACCCGCGCCGCCGCCACCGTGCGCAGCAGCGCGGGAAACGCGAACAGGATCGTCGTCCCCTCACGCGCCATCATTTCCGCCGCATCGCGCGCGCTCAGTGTTTGCGGATCGCAGAGCCGCGCTTCCGCGCCGGCGATCAGCGCCGTCAGCACGTCGCGCACGCCCACGATGGTTGCGAGCGAGGCGAGTGTCAGAAACCGGTCCGTCTCATTGATATGCGCCGCCCCGATCGCCTGCGCCGCGCGTTGCAACAAAGCGCGCTGCGCATTGACGACGCCTTTCGGCGCGCCGGTGCTGCCTGACGTGAAGAGCACGCATGCCGACGCATCGACATCTGTTTGATGCGGACGCCAGTCCGTGATTGCTTCGGGCAATTCATCGAGCGCCAGAACGCGCGCGTCGCAAACAAACCCACCTGGCGCAATCACCAGCGCTGGCAGCGCTTCGCGCAATACAGCGTCACGCCATGCCGCCGGATAGCTCGGATCGAGCATCACGAACGGCCGCCCGACCGCGAGACACGCCAACATCGCGACAGGCGCGCGCCTGTCCGCTGGCAAAGCCACGCCGATCAGCGCGCCGTCATCACTCATCGTCGCAATCTGCGCCGCGAGCGCGCCGGCCGCGCCCCATAGCGCGCGATAGCTCAGCGCGCCCGCATCGTCCCGGAGCGCCACGCGATCGGGCCAGCGGGCAACAGCGCGCGCAACGTGCGCCACAATCGGCTCGTCGAGCCCGCCCTCGGGAAGGGGCGTGAAGGGCCGGTCCGCCGGCCCGTTGTGGTCAAGCGCCAGCGACGCCGGCTCAAGCCAGCGCGGCGCCGCCGCTGCGATGATGTCCGCCTCACGCATCCCGCAAGCGGGATGCAGCCGCGCCCGGTTTTGGATGCGGGCGCGGCCAGGCCGCTCGCTTAGTGGTTCTTGTGGCCGATGGCGTAGCCGAGCAGGCCCACCGCCGCCGCCGCGAGCGCGGCCGTCGCGATCGGATGCTCGCGCACCTCTTCGCCGGCCTTCTTCGCAAGGTCGGTGGATTGCGTCTTGATCTTCTCGGCCAGCGCCGAGGCCGCATGCACGAAGTTGCGCGCTTGCTCGGCGATGGCGTCGTCGCCGTTTTCGGCGATGTTCTTACTCATGCGCCCCAGCGCTTTCACGACAGTGTCGTAATCGTCGGCGACTTCGGTGATCAGGGTCTTGGCGACGTATGTCATGCGCTCGCTCCATAGGTGAGGCGGCGAACGTATCGGCGGCGCGGGGGCCGTTCTTGACGCGGATCAACCGCGCCTAGGGCTCCAACTTGATCAGCGCATCACCAAGACCGGAGATGTACGCAGGCTCGCCCTCGGCCGTCAGGATGACGCCGGTAATCGGGGCGGGCAGGGGCGCATAGAGCGGCGGCGAGAAAAGTTCGATGCGCGCCTCACGCGCCTGCGTCCGCCGGTTCCATTCGGCGATCGTGCGTTCCGTCTCGGGCGTCTGCGCCCGGAAGCGCGTTTCAATCGCGCCGGTGTCGCGGTCGATCGTCATCAGCGCGCTAAGGCCGGGCGACACGACATAGAGCCGCCCGTTCTCGCCCAGCTCCAAATTGTCCGGCGTCATCACTTCGGCGAGCACGCGGCGCTCGCCCAACGTGCCAGCCGCCACATCGATCGGAAACGCGAGCACGCGGTCGCCCAAAGATTCCGCGACATAGATTTCGCGGCGCGCTTCATCGAGCGCGATGCCGTTGGCGAACATCAGGCCATCGACGATCTGCTGCGCTTGTCCGCGCGCGCCGGACGCGCCGGGCGGCGCCAAGCGATAAAGCTTGCCTTCGGCGGCGTAGGTGTTGAACGGCTCGAACAAGCGCGGCTCGGATGTTGGCCCCGGCGCGTTCGCGGACGATTGCGTGAACCAGATCGCGCCGGTGGAATCCGCGATCGCGGTGTTGACGCCATGGGTGTGCTGATAGACGCGCTCGACCGCTTCGGTGTCGAGGTTCACGCGCCAGATGGCGCCGGTGAACACGTCCGCGACGAGCGCATGCACGCCGTCCGGCTCAAGCTCGACGCCATTGGGGCCGGCAACCACGCGCGGTGGCGTGTGCGCATAGCCTGCTTGCGCGAACTGCCCGAACGGGCGCGTCGTCACGCCATCGGCCGCGATCAATCGTAGCCCATGCGCCTGATCCGTCACGATCACGCTGCCATCGGCGCGCAAGATGCCGTCTTCGGGGCGCATCAGGCCGCGCGCGGCGGGATAGTACGACGTTTGTTCGAGCGTCCAGGTCCGCTGCGCGGGCGCGGGCGCTTCCGGCGGCGCCGGGGCGCACGCCGCCAATGTGGCCGCTAACGTGATCGCTAGAACAAACCGCATGCCATCCCCCACTGGCGCTGTCGGCGCGCCTTGCATCTTCTGTGGCCGCAACAACCCGCCATACGCAAGCGCTCTTTGCGCGCGTAGGGAGAGGGGAGCGCCAGACTTTTGTGTCGCGCGCTCGAATCTTCTGTCATGGAAGCGAAGGGACGCTTGGGGAGGCAACTTATGTTCGCTCGGGTCACGGCGCTCGCCGCCGCTGCTCTGTTGTTCGCCGCGCCATTCGCTGCGACCGCGCAGCCGCTCATTCAGGTCACCACCGGCTTCTCCAATGTCGAGGCGCATCCGATTGCGGTTGCCTCCGCGCCGCTTGAAGCGGCCGTGCATATCGTCGGCGGCGGCGCGCGCGTCGACTTTACCGGCAATGGCAGCCTCTTGTTCAACTCATCGCCCGCGCACGGCACGCGCGATTGGGTGTCGCAGGCGAAGGACCATCTCGTTTCCGATCACGCGCAGCTCACGTCTTACGCGCTGTTCTTCGATGACCCTGGGCGGCTCTACGAGGTGCGTGCGTTCTATTCGGCATCGAGCGAGGTTTCGCGCACGCCTGCCGCGCGTGCCAGCGTGCCGGCGGGTTGGGTGTTGAGCGGCGGCGGGTGCAGCGTCGATTGGCGGAGCGCACAGGGGCCCGGCGCCATGCTCACCGGTTCGTATCCTGACGTACAGCGTGCGCGCACCGCAACAACATGGGTGTGCGAAGCGCGCGACATGGGCGGACCCAATCCCGCCGACGTGATCGCCGTCGCGATCGGCGTGCGGCCAGCAGCGGGAGCCGCGATGCCGCGTCAATGCGTCACCGCGGTGACGAGCCCGGCCGCGCCTCACCCCGTCGCGCAAGCGCCAAACTGCGGCGGCGGGCAGATCACCGGCGGCGGCGCGCGCGCGGTGGCGTTCGCTCCGAACGAAAACGCGGGCCAATTGCTCACGGCAAGCTATCCGCTCCCCGGCCGCGCCGGCGGCGCTTCGGCCTGGGAAGCGCGCTCCAAGGACCACTCGGTCTCCAGCCCCGGAACAGTGACCGCCTACGCGATCTCGCTGCGGTTCTAGCGCTTCGTTTCTTGACGAAGGTCAAGGTGCGCGCGCACGGCCTGTGTCGTAATCGGCGCCACGATGCTGCTTGCCAATCTTTTCGCTGCGAGCAGCATGGTGACCCTCACCGTGCTCACGCATTTCTGGGGGCTGCGCGGGCTAACGCACGTCGTCAGCGGGGGCGGCGCGCGCATGCGGGCGCACGAAAGCCACGGCCGCGCCGCGGCGCTACTGCTGTTCAGCGTCTTCGGTGTGTTCGCGATTCACACGCTGGAGATTTGGTCATACGCCGCGCTTTATCGCTTTCTCGGAGAGACGCGTTCGTTCGAAGAAGCACTCTACTTTTCAACCGTGACGTTCGCCTCGCTAGGCTATGGCGATATCGTGCTCACGCCGCGCTGGCGGCTCGTCAGCGCGATCGAGGCGGCCAATGGCGTCATCCTGTTTGCGTGGTCGACGGCGTTTCTGCTGGTGGTCTCGCGGCGTTTGCAGGCGTTCGAACATGAATGGCTGAAGCACTGAGCGCCAACGCAACGCGTGCGTTTAGCCCTCAACGAAATATTGCCGCGCGGGATCGTTCGCGGGTTTAGCAGCGCCGCCGGCCGCATCGAAGGCCACAACGCCGTCTGGCGCGTATTGCAGAATGTAGGACTTGCGCGTGCCGGTCGTGAGGTTCGGGCCAGTGCGGTGCGGCGTGAGCGAGGAGAACACGACAATGTCGCCAGCTTTCGCGGGAACGGCGACGGCGCCTTCTGGCGCCTCCTTCGCGCATTGCTGCCCGAGCCGCGTTGGCGTGTGCGCGAACGTGCCGTTCACATGGAGCCCTGGCGCAACCCACGGGCATCCGTTCTCAAGCGTCGCATCCGTCAGCGCCACCCAGCACGTCAGATATTGCTGCGGCTCGATGTAGGTGTAGCCGTTGTCCTGATGCCACGGGAATTCTTCGGGGTTGCCCGGCTTCTTGTAGACGGCCTGATCCCAATAGAGCCGCGCGCCCGGGCCCATAATGTCGTGGCAGAGATCGGCGAACACGCGATGGCGGCTAAAGGCCTTCAGTGCATCCGAGCGTGTGACGAGGTGGACCGTGAACGTGATTGCGTCAGCCTTGTTGATGAATTGGCGCCCGTTGTGGTTTTGCCGGAGGTTCTCTTCGTTCGCTTCTTCGAACGGATCGATCGCGGCGCGCACGGCGGCCACTTCGTCCGGCGTGAAAGCGCTCTCGAACAGGAAGTACCCGGACTCATCATACTGGCGCGCCTGTGCGGCGGTCAGCGCCCGGTACGGCCCGGCGGTCGGCTTCCAGGCAAAGTGTTTGTTGAGCGCGTGACGCTCCATACAGTCAGCCCTCCTGCCGCAACGCTAGCCGAGCCCCTCAAGCATGGCCAGCCGATGAAGGGGCATGGCGCCGGGCCGCAATGTGCGGATACTGGTGCGGACAAACAGCCTTGGGAGGGCGCAGTGCCGATGAAGCTCTATTCCGGAGACTTGAGCCCGTATTCGGCGCGGGTGCGCATGCAGATCTACGCGAAGGGCATCACCGACATTCCGTTCGAGCTGCCCGCGGGCTTTGGCACGCCCGCGTTCCGCAAGACCAATCCAATCGGCCGCATCCCGGTGCTCGATATCGACGGCGATCTGATGCCGGAGTCCGAAGTGATCGCGGAATATCTGGAAGAGATTTACCCAACGCCCAGCATGCTCGGATCGACACCGCGCGAGACCGCGCGCATCCGCACGCTCGCGCGCATCGGCGACGTTTACATCATGAACAACATGTTCATGCTCAGCGGCCAAACCTACATACAACCACGCAACGACGGCACGATCGATCTCCTCGCGGGGCAGGTGATCCGCAACGTCAAAGCGCTCGATGCGATGATCGGGGAGGATGGCTTTGCGTGTTGCGGGCGCCTCACGATGGCCGATTGCGCGCTCGTGCCCGGTCTTTTTCTGGTCGAGAACGTGTTGCCCGCAGCGCGCAAGTCCGATCCGATCGTGGCGAACCCAAAGGTTGCTGCCTACTGGCAAGCGATCCAGAAAAACGACCACGCCGCGCGCACGCTCGGCGAACTCCACCGCGGCCTCGAAGAGCGCCGCAAGCTGATCGCCAGCGGCGCGTTCGCGAAGATGATGTCCGCGATGCGCGCATCGATGGGCGACGAGTAGGGCGCGTGGACCTCAGCGATCTCTCCGATCAGGACAAGCTCGTCCTCGGGCTGCGCTTTCGGCTGAAGCATATCCGCATCGCGATCGGCGAGGCGCAGGCAGGCCGCGTGCTGGAAGGGTTCGACTTTGCGCCAACGGAGTCCAAGGCCGCCATGCTGGCGGAACTCGCGGCGCTCGAAGCACAGGTGCTCAAAATGATCCGCGACAATGGCGGCGAAGAAGCGCTGTCGCTGAACTAGGGCGCGCGTTTTGCGCAGCGATGTGCTATTGGACGCGCACCGCGCGTGGAGCGCCGGGGTTCGAGCAGCGCCAAGCGCGCGCCTGAGCCGCCCTTAAGGGACCAAACCATGAGCTACACCGTCGGGCCAGGCGATCTGGTCTTGTGTGTCAACGTCGCGCCGAACCACTCGACGGGCAGGCCCGTGCCGCTGGTTGCGGGCGAGACGTACCGTGTGCTGGACGTCATGGAATATGCGTGCCCGTGCGGGCGCTCGGACGCGCTCTTGGATGTCGGCATCGACTTCGCCTGGTGCCAAACCCGCTTCCGGCTCCTGCCGAAGCCAAAGTTCAAGGCCGAACCGAAGGAGAAGAAGGTCACCGCGCCGAAGGAAAAAGAAACGGTGTGAGGGCGCATCGCGTACGTGCGCGAATGTCGGGTATCTGCGGCGCACTGTTAGGACAGCTTGTCCTAGATGCGCGCCACCCGCGCCCTGGTGGCCCACTTCGGTCCAACTGCTAATCGGCCGCTTGGCGCGGATACTTGGCTGCGCAGCTTAACAGCGCAGGTTGCGCGCGATACTCTGCGATGATGATCGCCATTCAACAGCCCACCGATGCCGACATGGATGTGCTTCATCCGATGCTTGCTGAAGCCTATTGGTCCGTCGGCATTCCGCGGGAGACGGTCGCGCGTGCTTGTGCAAATTCCATGTGTGCGATTTCTCGAGACGATGCTGGACGGCTAATTGGCTTTGCAAGATTGGTGACCGACCGCACTGTTTTCGCGTGGCTTTGTGATGTGATCGTCGCGCCTCCGCATCGCGGGCGTGGCATAGGGCGCGGGCTCGCGCATGCCCTCATGTCTCAGCCGGACACTCAGACAGTGCGCCGTTGGATGTTGGGAACCGCTGATGCGCACGGCGTCTATCGGGAGCTTGGGTTTGGGCCGATTAGGGCGCCTTTGCGTCTGATGGAAATTATCAAGCCTGCGCATTATCGCGCCGCGCTGGGCTGATCTGAAAATAATCCCCGGCTTCTGTTGCCGGGCGCCGGGGAGCCCCGCCTAAGGATGCTACTCGTTAGGACTTAGATCGGAAATCACCGCACTGCTTACGCAGCGAGGCGGACTTCCTCAGCGTAGTT
>CAZXNY010000047.1:0-11966 GCA_964642205.1 uncultured Caulobacteraceae bacterium | reverse complement strand
GCGCTTTCGCTCACATTCGCCCCCCGCGTTCAATATTGGTCGGGGCGGCGGGATTCGAACTCGCGACCCCTAGCTCCCGAAGCTAGTGCTCTACCAGGCTGAGCTACACCCCGACGGGGCCTCTCTTAATCTGAACCGGCGGCGAACGCCAAGTTGCGCGCGCCCCTAGGGTTCGATGCGCCGCACTTCGCCCGGGAACGGCGGAACCTCGTTCTCGAAAGCGCCCGTGATGTAGGCGCCGCCCCCAGGCGCAAAGGCGATGTTGGTCAGGTAGCGCGTGCGCGCCCGGACCTCGCCAAGATAACGCCCATCGCGGCCGATCCGCAGGAACCGCCCTTCCCCGTAGATCGCCACATAGAGCGCGCCGTCCGGGCCAATCTCCAGGCCGTCAGGGCCAGCTTCCCGGTAGGCTGGCCGGTAGCGCGTATCTGCCGGCGCGCTCTCAACGTTGAAGAATACCTCCATCGGACCGAGCGCACCGTCGTCCTGCAACGGGTAACGCAAGACCCGGTGGCGGAATGTCTCTGACAGATAGAGCGTCCGGCGCGCGTGATCGACGAACACCCCGTTCGGGTACCAAAGGTCGGTCGCGACGCGGCGGATGTGGCCAGCCGCATCGATATGCACGAGCGCGCCGTGTGGGCGCGTCTCGCGCGAGAAGAGTCCCGGATCGCTGAAATAGACGCCGCCATTTCCATCCGCGTAGCAGTCGTTCGGATCGCGGAAGGCATGGCCCTCGTCGTCGCTATCGCGGGCGAAACGGACATTGGCGTTCGCGTCGATCGCAACCACCGCGCCCTCTATGTGGCAGAGCACCAGGAAGCCATCGCCATACGGCGCGAGCGCGGTTGGGCCGCAGCCCTCGCGCCGGAAATAATCCGTGCGCCTGCCATCGCGCACGACGGAAACACGGTCAGCGCCCATCTCCGCGTAGTACAGCGCCCCGTCATGCCAGAGCGGGCCTTCCGGGTAGGAAGCACGAATGGATTGTGCGTCGGCCGTCGTCGCGCATGCGCCAAGCAGCAAAGCGCATAGCGCAGCGCCGAGGCTGCGCACGCTAGGCATCGACTTTCGCGCTCATGCGCAGCGCGATGAGGCCGACGCCACAGAGCGCGAGCCAGCCTGCAAACAGGTAGATGATCGCTTGGCTGCCCATGAAGGTCATGAGCCAGAGCGACGTCCCCAACACGCCGATAACATTGCCGAACGTCGTGATCGCATAGACCGATCCCGACGTGCGCCCGCCATGCTGCGCATCCGTGAGCAGCAAGCGGATGCAGTATGGCGAGAAGAAGCTCATCAGCGTGAATGGGATGAACACGAGCACGAACGACGCGAGGATCGCGCCGAGCGGCAGGCTCGGAATCTCCGTCGAAATCCACGCCAGCGCGGACCTTTTGAGGCCTGGAAAGAACGGATCCGGATCGGGCAGAAACTCGAGCTGCATGAGCATCGGTACGAGCGCGAGGTAAGCCGCCGCGAGCACAAACCCACCGCCCAACACTTCAGAGCGTGGCGCGACATCGACGAGCCGGCCGCCAGCGTAGTAGCCCACCATCATCGCCATCATCGTCACCGAGATGAGCGAGGACCACACGTAGATGTCGCTGCCGAAATGCGGCGTGAGCGGACGCGTCGTCGCAGTTTGCAGGCCCATCATGGCGATGCCCATGAGGAACCCGATCACCAAAACCCAGCGCTGTTTGCCCCCGCCCATACCTTGGATTCCTTGGCCTACTGCCTTTGATTGTGCCGCTCGATCGCGCGCAAGGACTCTACCGGCGCAAAGTCGTCCGTGAGCACGCGGCCCGTCTGCGCGCCCATCACTTCGCGCTGCGCCAGCATGGCCGGCAGCGGATGGCGGAAGCGGTGCGCGGTTTGCAGCGCCGTCGCGCGCGCGGTGAGCTGCGCTGTGGTTTTCGGCGGCCCGTCATAAGCAACGGCGACGATGTTGCCGTCAGCGTCGTAAGTATCGACGTTGGCGAACACGGCCTTAAGCGTCGCCATCGCGGCGGGGAAAAGCATCGTCGACGGCTCGATGTTCTGCACCAGCGCGCCGCCGGGGTTGAGCCGGCGTTTCGCTGTCATGAAGAATTCGCGCGTCAGCAGGTGGAACGGCACGAACGTGCCGCGATACGCGTCGACGAACAGGAGATCGTGGCGCTCTTGGTTCTGGTTCAGATAGATGCGGCCGTCGCGTTGGATGAGGCGGAATCGGCTATCGGCGCGGATGCCGAAATGACGCTGCGCCAGCGCGATCACTTCGGGATCAAGCTCCACGCACGTGATCACCATCGCGGGCATGTGGAGGTGCAGGTAGTACGCCGTGCGTCCACCGCCCAAGCCGATCTCAAGCAGCGATCGCGCTTGGGGCGTATAGGCGAGGCCGATCGTCATGTAGCGCGTGTATGTCACCGGCAGAGACCGCGGCTGCGCCGGATCGTAGAGGCTCTCGGTGAAGAGCTGCTGGTTGACGCCAAAGATCATGCCGATCTGGCCGTTCGGCTGCCGCACAACGTAGATCGTGTTGTACTGGCTCTCGCGGCGCTCGATGAGGCCAGCGGCCCCCACGGCGCGGCGGGTTTCGGCGAGAGCGGCGGGCGCGGCCACGGCGCTCGCGGCCAGGCCCAGCGTAAACGCCCGGCGTGCGATATCGGCCGACATGAAAGGCTCCAACAGCGGCGTCCCCGGCGCTTTCCTCGGCGCTTGCCGTGTCGAGATCAAGGCGGCTTTGGGTCCGCTTGCCACCGAGCCGAGGCGCCTCTATATCGCGGCCTCTCAAAGCGCCGCGGGCATGCCCAGCGGGGCTACGGGGCCTTCGTCTATCGGTTAGGACGTCAGGTTTTCAACCTGAAAAGACGGGTTCGACTCCCGTAGGCCCTGCCACCCAAGCCGCGCTCAGCGCGCCTCGGCCAAGTCCACAATCTCGATCTCGGCGCGGCTCCTGCCGCCATAGTCGTTGCGCTTGATCCGCACCGCTGCGTGGAACACACCCTCCCCTTTCAGGAGCGCTTCGCCAAAGCCGCGCGTCATCGCTTGGAAGGCGATGCCGCTGATCCTCGCGCCACGGGCGTCTTCCAGCGTGAAACGTACGTGGGCGTCCTTCACCCGCTTGGCGAACGCGACGCGCACCCCGGCGATCGCAAAGAGCGGATCGGGGTGGCCCGGACCGTACGGGCCGATCCGGTCGAGTGCGGTGAGAAGATCAAGGTCCAGCGCAGGGATCGCCGCGGCGGCGTCGATTGTCAGGCTCCGCGCTTCGCCCGCCGCGCCTTCGATTTCCGACGCCATGTGCTTGGCAAGAAACGCCCGGAGTTCGTCGATACGGTCCCAATCCATCGTAAGGCCAGCCGCCATCGCGTGCCCGCCGCCAGCGTGAAGGATGCCCGCGCCCTTCGCCGCCGCGACCGCCGCGCCGAGATTGACCCCCGGCGTTGACCGTCCCGAACCCTTGGCGGGCTCGCCTTCGCCCGCCCCGCCAAGCACGATCGTCGGCTTCATCAGCCGGTCTTTGAGACGCCCAGCCGCGATCCCGATGACGCCCGGATGCCAATGCGGCGCGCCGACGACGATGACCGGGCTGCGCTCGGCTTCGCGGACAGCGGCGGCTTCCGCTTCGAGCAGCATGTCCGCTTCGCGCTTGCGGCGCTCGGCATTCAGCGCCTCGAGCTCCTCGGCGAGCATCGCCGCTTCTTCCGGATCGTCCGTCGAAAGCAGGCGAGTCGCGATCGACGCATCGCCGACGCGGCCGCCTGCGTTGATCCGCGGACCGAGCACAAATCCGAGGTCGTACACTTCACCGCACGTCTCGCGGCCCGCGCTCTTGGCCAGCGCCGCAAGGCCAACGTTCTTCGTGCCGCGCAAAACCTTCAGACCCTGCGCAACGATCGCGCGGTTGAAGCGCTTGAGCGGCGCAACGTCACACACTGTGCCGAGCGCGGAGAGATCGAGGTTCTCGAGCGGGTTCGGCAGATTGTTCGCGCCGATCGAGCCACGCTTGCGCGCTTCGCGGTTCACCGCGGCGAGCGCGACGAGCACGACGCCCGCTGCAGTGAGGTCGCCCTGCCCGGAGCGATCGTCCGGGCGATTCGGATTCACCACCGCGCGCGCCCTTGGCGGCGGGCCGTGCATCAAGTGATGATCGAGCACGACGACATCGAGCCCAAGGTCGGCGGCGGCGTTGAGCGCATCTTCGGCGACAGCGCCGCAGTCAACGGTAATGACGAACTCGACGCCCTGCGCTTTCAGCCGTTCGAACGCGAGCGGCGACGGGCCGTAGCCCTCGGTCATGCGATCGGGCACGTAGATTTGTAGCGTCCGCCCGCGCGCACGAAAGTACCGCACGAGTTGCGCGCCCGATGTCGCGCCGTCGACGTCGTAGTCGCAGAACACTGCCGACGGGCGGCCAGAGACGATCGCGTCCTCAATGACGCGCGCGGCTTCGTCCATGTCTTTGAACGTCGAGGGGTCGGGGAACAGCCGCTTCAGCGTCGGCTCAAGAAAGTCCTGCGCATCGGCTGCGCTCACACCGCGCCCTGCCAGCAGCCGTGCGGCGATTTCCGGCAGTCCGTAGCGGCGGCGATGATCTTCCGCGAGGCCGGTGTCCGCCGAGACCTCGCTCCAGCGCCGCCCGGTGAGCGAGCGCTCCACACCCAGAAACACGGGCGGCTCAGCGATTTTGGGCGCGGCGGACACGCCCCGTGCTAGCCCGATTCGCGGCCCGCTATTTGAGCGGCTGCTTCACGCGGAGTTCGCTCACGCCGCGCGTGGCGGAGTTCATGATCAGCGTGTGGGTGTGGACAAAGCCCTTCGTGAACCGCACGCCATCGAGCATCGAGCCCTTGGTGACGCCGGTGGCGACGAAGATCGCGTCCGTCGAGACCAGTTCGTCACGCAGGTAACGGCGCTTGAAATCGGTGACGCCCGTGCGCTCGGCGCGGGCGCGTTCGTCGTCATTGCGGAACACGAGGCGCGCCTGGAATTGGCCGCCGACGCATTTCAGCGCAGCCGCCGCCAGCACGCCCTCTGGCGCCCCGCCCTGCCCGACGTACATGTCGATGCCCGTCTCTGGATCGGTCGTGTTGATGACGCCCGCGACGTCTCCGTCGGAAATCAGGTGCACGCGAGCGCCGGCGCTCCGGAGGCTCGCGATAATGTCGGCATGGCGCGGGCGATCGAGCACGCACACACCGATTTCTTCGACCTTCACGCCCTTGGCCTTGGCGAGCGCTTTGGCGTTGTCGCCCGCCGGCGCATCGAGGTCCACAATCCCTTCCGGAAAACCGCCGCCGACAGCGAGTTTATCCATGTACGTATCTGGCGCGTGCAACATGCCGCCGCGCGGCGCGAACGCGATCACTGCGAGTGCGTTCGCCATCGCCTTGGCGGTCAGGGTCGTGCCTTCGAGCGGATCGAGCGCGATATCGATTGCAGGGCCTTTGCCGGTGCCGACCTCTTCGCCGATGTAGAGCATCGGCGCTTCATCGCGCTCGCCTTCGCCGATCACGATGCGGCCCTGAATTTCCATCGCATTGAGCGCGGTGCGCATCGCATCGACTGCGGCCTGGTCGGCGGCCTTTTCATCGCCACGGCCGGCAAGCTTCTGCGCGGCGATCGCGGCGGCGATGGCGACGCGCGCGCCAGCGGATGCAAGATCTTCGTTGATCGGGTTCGGCATCGTCTCTCTAGCTCCAGAAGCGCGAGCGGCCCGCGCTTTCTTCAATCGGCATCACACGCGGCGCCTCGGCGACCGCCGGAAGTCTCTCAATCGCAGCGATGGCTGCATCCAACGTGGCGCGCGCACAGGGCTGCGTCGTCAAAACAATCGGCACGACAGGCGCTTCATAGCCCGGCATCTGCAGGAAGCTCTCAATCGAAATCTCCTGCCGGCCGAGCTCCTCAGCAACGTCAGCGATCACGCCCGGCTCGTCCTTCACGAGGAGACGCACGTAATAGCGCCCGCGCTCCGGCGGGCTGGCGCGCGCGGCGGATGCGAGCTTGGCCACCGGCCGGCCAAACGCGGGACCCGCACGTTCATGGAGAATGTCGAGCAAGTCAGCCGCGACGGCCGCAGCTGTTGGACCGGAGCCCGCACCGCGCCCAATGAATGTCAGCTGCCCGGTAGGTTCAGCTTCCGCCACGACTGCATTCAGCGTGCCCGCGATGTTCGCAAGCGGATGATCGAGCGCGAGCAGCGCTGGGCGCACGGTCATCACGATCGCTTCGCCGGTGCGCTCGGCCTTCGCGATCAGCTTGATGCGATACCCAAGCCGGCCCGCGAGGCGAATGTCGTGCAGCGCGACGGTGTCCACGCCCTCGATCTTCACGTGATCGAAGTCAGGCTTCGCGGCGAACGCGATCGCCGCGAGCAACGTGATCTTGTGCGCCGCGTCGAAGCCGCCAACGTCCGTCGTCGGATCGGCCTCGGCGTAGCCGAGCCGTTGCGCATCGGCGAGCACGTCGGCGAAGGCGCGGCCGGACGCTTCCATCTCCGTCAGCAGATAGTTGCACGTGCCGTTGAGGATGCCTGAGAGCGCCCGTACCTCTGCGCCGCCAAGGCTTTCGCGCAGCGCCTTCACGATCGGCACGCCGCCGGCGACAGCGGCCTCAAATGCGAGCTTGCCGCCGTGTTGCTCACTGAGCTGCGCGAGCTCCGTGCCGTGGATCGCGAGCAAGGCCTTGTTGCCGGTGACGACGTGCGCGCCGCGCTTCAACGCGGTTTCGACCGCCTTCTTCGCCGGTCCGTCAGAACCGCCAATGAGCTCGACGAACACATCCACGTTCTCGCTCGCGGCGAGATCGACCGGATCATCGAACCACTCATAGCCGGAGATATCGACCTCACGCTTGCGCGTGCGGTTGCGCGCCGAAACGGCGACGACTTTCAGAAGCCCCTCGCCGACTTTAGGCGAAGCGCCTTCCAACAGTTTGACGAGCCCGGCCCCAACGGTGCCGACGCCCGCCAAGCCGATCCGCAATGGTTTGCCCCCCGACACGTCGCTCTACTCCGCAGCGGTTGCGGCCGCGTCGGGCACGTTCGATTGCAGAAACTTCTTCAGATTGCGCGCGGCCTGCCGGATGCGCTGCTCGTTCTCGACCAGGCCGATACGGATGAACCCATCACCGTATTCGCCAAAGCCAAGGCCCGGCGCGACCGCGATTTCCGCTTCTTCCATCAGGCGCTTCGAGAACTCGACTGAGCCGAGATGGCGGAATTTCTCCGGCAGCGGCGCCCACGCGAACATCGATGCGCTCGGGTTCGGGATCGCCCAGCCAGCTTTACCGAAGGAGTCCACCAGCACGTCGCGACGCGCTTTGTATGTTTGGCGCATCTCTTCGACGCAATCTTGCGGGCCGTTCAACGCGGCGGCGGCGGCGACTTGGATCGGCGTATACGCGCCGTAGTCGAGGTAGCTTTTCACGCGCCCCAGCGCCGCGATCAGCCGCTCATTGCCGAGTGCGAAGCCGACGCGGAACCCCGCCATCGAATAGGTCTTCGAGAGTGTGTTGACCTCGACGCACACATCCGTCGCGCCCGGCACTTGCAGCGCCGATGGCGGCGGAACGCCATCGAAATAGACTTCCGAGTAAGCCATGTCGGAGAGCACGAACATGTCGTGCTTCTTCGCGAACGCGATGGCTTCCTTGTAGAAGTCGAGGTCTGCGACCTGCGCCGTCGGGTTCGCGGGATAGCAGACGATCATCGCGATCGGCGGCGGCGTCGAATGGCGCACCGCGCGGCCAAGGCCCGAGAGATATTGCTCCGGCGAATGCGCTTCGACGCTGCGCACGACGCCGCCGGCCATGATGAAGCCGAACGCATGGATCGGATAAGACGGATTGGGCGCGATCACGACATCGCCTGGCGCAGTGATGGCCTGCGCCAGATTGGCGAAGCCTTCTTTCGAGCCGAGCGTCGTGATGACTTGCGTATCTGGATTGAGCTTCACACCGAAGCGCCGGTCGTAATAGCCGGCTATCGCTTTGCGGATGCCGGGAATGCCGCGCGAGGCAGAATAGCGGTTGGTGCGCGGCTTGCGCGCTGTCTCGCAGAGCTTGTCGACGATGTGTTGCGGTACTGGGAGATCGGGATTGCCCATCCCGAAGTCGATCACGTCGACGCCTTTGTTGCGCAGGCGTGCTTTGACCTTGTTTACCTCCTCGAACACGTACGGTGGGAGGCGGCGGATTTTGTAGAAGTCGTCGCTGGTCATGAGATCCGGATTCGGGCTTTGCGGGCGCGGTGCGCCCGCGCCGGACTAATATCTGTCGCGAGTCTGTTCGATCGCGGCGTTGGCTTCGGCCTCGAAGGCCTCTGTATCACTGGCCCCCAAAGGGGCGCTGCGCGGGTTGGCCTTCATCGCGGATTCGACTGCGTTCATCTCTGCGCGCACGCCGTTCCAATGCGCCGGGTCCGTCAGCGCGTTCGAGCCGTGCGGAATCCCGACGAGCGAGGGCGTGCCCTGCTCGTTGAGGGCCTCGGCCCGGTCATCGAACCAAGCGGGAGTATCGACCACTTCGGTGGCGCATGCGGCGAGTGCGGCTGCGGCGGCAAGGGCGCTGACGGCGCGAATCACGAACGCTCCTCCTGACGGCCGCAACGCCTTGTGGCCCAACGCCTTCCGGGGCGCCGGTTTCCCCGGCGCCGGGGCCTAGCGTCCTACAATAGACCCGTCCATTGTACCACTAACAGAGTCACGGCCCCAGAAACCGGGAGCCAAACCGAGAGGAAGCGCCATGAGTGGGTCGTCAGAACCCGCCGCGCCCGCGAAGGCCGCCGACGAGGCGTCCACCGGCGAACCCAAGCCGAAGCGCGCCCGCAAGAAAGCGGCCGCCAAGAAGGCCGCCGCCGCTCACGTCCCGGCCACGCCAGAGGCGCCGCCAGCGGCTGCCAAGGCCCTACCCGCCCCTGTTCCCGCTGCCGCGCTTCCCGCCGCAAAACCCGCACTCGCCGAGGTCATTGCTGGCCAGACGGCCCAGAGCCTCGCCGCCCTCTCCCGAAATCTGGGAGAGGCGATGACGCGGGCCAACCAGGTGTTCTCGACCGCGCTGATGGAGCAGGCCCGCCAGCCGAGCCTGCCCAACCCGGACCCCTTCGGCCTGACCCCAGCTCTCAACGAGGTGTGGACCAGCCTCGTCATGCACCCCGAAACGCTGCGCGGGGCGCATGCGGCGCTTTGGGAAAAATACTTCGAAATCTGGACGCGGTTCACACAAGCGACGTTGACCGGCGAGCCGATCCGCCCCGCGGAGGACGCCTCGCGCGACAAGCGCTTTCGCGATCCCGAATGGCGCGCGAACCCGCACTTCGCGCTGATGCGCGAGACGTATTTGGCGACGGCCGACTTCATCACCTCACTGATCGACAAAGCCGAAGGCGTTGACGACGACGCCAAGCGTAAGGCCGCGTTTTTCGTGAAGCAGGCCGTTGATGCCGCGTCGCCCTCGAACTTCTTGATGACCAACCCGACAGCGCTGCGCGCTCTGATCGAGACGAATGGAGAGAGCCTCCTCAAAGGCATCAACAACCTCGCCGACGATCTGAAGCGCGGGCACGGCATGCTCGCGATCAAGCAGACCGATCTCGACGCCTACAAGCTCGGCGAAAACATCGCGACGGCTCCGGGCAAGGTCGTTTTCCGCAACGAAGTGTTCGAACTACTCCAATACGATCCGGCGACGGAGAGCGTGCACGAAGCGCCGCTGCTGATCTTCCCGCCGTGGATCAACAAATTCTACATCATGGACCTTCAGCCAAAGAACTCCATGATCCGTTGGCTTGTGAGTCAGGGGCACACCGTCTTCGTCGTCTCCTGGGCCAATCCCGACGAAACCCGTGCTGAAGCGACGTTCGAAGACTACATGCGCGATGGCGTCTACGCCGCCGTCGATGCGGTTCAGCAAGCGACCGGCGTCAAGCGCATGAACACGGTTGGTTACTGCATCGGCGGCACGCTGCTCACCGCAACGCTCGCCCACATGGCCAAGAAGGGCGACGACCGCATCCAAAGCGCGACGTTCTTCGCCAGCCAAAGCGATTTCGAACTTGGCGGCGACCTACGGGTGTTCACCGATGACGCGGGCATCAAATATCTGGAAAACCGGATCGAGGCGCATGGCGGCGTGCTCGACGCGCAAGCGATGGCCGATACGTTCAACGCGCTCCGGTCGAACGACCTGATCTGGAACTACGTCGTCGACAATTACTATCTCGGCAACCAGCCGCCGCCGTTCGATCTACTCTACTGGAATTCAGATCAGACGCGCATGCCGAAGGCGCTGCACCTCTTCTATCTGAAGCGCTTCTACAACGAGAACGCCTTCGCGAAGGGCCAGATGAGCCTGCTCGGCGAGCACCTCTCCGGCAAAGACATCAAGATCCCCGTCTATCTGCAAGCCGCGCGCGAAGACCACATCGCGCCGTTCGCGAGCGTCTATCGCACCGCGAAGCTGTTTGGCGGGCCGGTGACGTACATGATGTCAGGCTCTGGGCACATCGCCGGCGTGATCAATCACCCTGATGCGAAGCGCTACCAGCACTGGACCAACACGCAGCTGCCGGACACGGTCGAAGAATGGCGCGCGGCGGCGGAAGAACACCCCGGCTCGTGGTGGCCGAACTGGGATGCGTGGCTGCAGCGCATTTCCGGGCCTGACGTGCCCGCGCGCCGCCCCGGCGATGGCAAGCTCCAGCCGCTCTGCGACGCGCCAGGCGAATACGTGAAGGTGCGCTCGGAAGATTGATCGTTTAGAAGGGCGCGGCGGCAGGAAAGCCGCGCTCAACGATCCTTCTGGGGTGGACTATGGCGATCTCCTTCTACAACGCGACCGTGCCTGCCTATGTGCAGACGCTTACCGGCGTCGCGGGCTTTCTCGACCGCGGCCTCTCGCATTGTGCGGACAACAACATGCAACCGAGCGAGCTTGTCGAAGCGCGCATCTTCGCGGACATGGCGCCGCTGAGCTTCCAGGTGCAGCAGGCGATCGGCCACTCGGTCGGTGCGCTCGAAGCGCTGAAGGTTGGCGTCTACTCGCCTGGCGGCTCACCGGCGCTCGACTATCCGGGTCTGCAAAAGGCCGTCGCGGACGCGCTCGAACGGCTGAAAGCGATCAAAGAAGCCGATCTCAACGCCTTCGAGGGCAAGGACATGGCGTTCCAGTTTGGCGAAATGAAAGTGCCGTTCGTCGCCGAGACGTTCATCGCCTCGTTCTCGATGCCGAACTTCTTTTTCCACGCCACCACCGCGTACGACATCCTGCGCATGAAGGGCGTGCCGCTCGGCAAGCGCGACTTCATGGGCCCGCTGCGCATGAAGCGCTAAGCGTCCTCCCAAAGCTCAAAGTAAAAGGCCCGCCCCCAAGGGAGCGGGCCTTTCGCATTTTAGAGCCCGGCGCCTTCGTCGAGCCCGAGCATGAGGTTGAGGTTCTGCACCGCCGCCCCGCTCGCGCCTTTGCCGAGATTGTCGAGCAGCGCCACGAGGCGCGCTTGGCCGTCGTGGCCAAACACGAACAGCTTCATATTGTTCGTGCCATTCAGCCCCTCAGGATCAAGCGTCTTTACCGCCGCGGCCTCGCCGACCGATGCGACAGTCACGAACTTCTCGCCCGCATACGCCGCTTCCAGCGCGTGCTGGATTGCGGCGAGCTTCGGTTTCACCGGCAGTGCCTCGAGCACCAGCGGGACTTCCACGATCATGCCTTTGTAGTAACGGCCGACCGCGGGCGCGAAGACGGGCGCGAGCGCGAGGCCCGTGTTCTTCTGCATCTCCGGCACATGCTTGTGCGCAAGCGTGGTTGCGTAAATGCGATACGGGGCGCGTGTGAACGTTGCGGCGGCTTCGTCTTCGAACTCGGCGATCATGCTCTTGCCGCCGCCCGAATAGCCCGAGACGGCGTTGCAGGTGACCGGCCATTCGAGCGGCACGATGCCGGCCTCAACGAGCGGGCGCACGAGCGCGATGAAGCCC
>CAZXNY010000046.1:0-11982 GCA_964642205.1 uncultured Caulobacteraceae bacterium | reverse complement strand
GTGTAGGTGTAGAGACCCACGCCGCTGAGCGATGCGCCGCTGGCGAACTCGTACGTGTACGTCGCGCCAAGCGTGACCTTGTGCTCCGGCGTCTGCGGCAAGGCGTTGCCGATGACGTTCTGGTTCCAGTTCGCGCCGACATTGGTCGCGCGGCGGGCGCCGGGAGCGACGGCCGTCGGGTCGGTGTTGTCGAGCAGGAACGGCGCGCCGGTGATCTCGGTGTTGAGATAGGCGTAGTTGGCCATCAGCTCGAGGCCTTCCACCGGCGCCCAGAGTGCTTCGATCTCGACGCCGAGGGCTTCGCCATCGAGGTTGAGGAACTGGGTCGTCGTGGAGCCGACATTGTTCAGCACGGCGTTCGGCTGCTGGTAGCCTTCGTACTGGTTGAAGAACACCGCCGTGTTGAGCTGGAAGGCGTCGCCGAAACGAGTCTTGGCGCCGATTTCGTACGCGTCGACCGATTCAGCGTCGGCGTACGGATTGGCGATGAGGCCCGAGCCCGCGAGCCAGCCGCCCGACTTATAGCCGCGCGAGTAGCGGGCGTAGAAGTTGAGGTCGTTGTTCGGCTCCCACTGGAGGCCGACCGTGCCCGTCGTTGCGTCCCAATCGCCCGAGAGATTGCGGCGCAGACCGCCGCCCGGGTTTTGCGTGACGCCGAGCGCCGGCGAGCAGCCGCCGCCGAGCGGATCGAGGTTCGCCGGCAAGACGGCCGTGAGGTCGTCGTACGAAAGCGAGCCGCAGACCGCGAGCGTCGTGATGTCGAACGCGAGGTTCTGTGCCGTCGAAAGCGGAATGAGACCGCCGCTGAGCAAGTTGGCGAGCGTGGTCGTGGCGGTGTTGCGCGCGACGACGCGGTAGGTGTCGAAGCCTTCCTTCTCGTCCATCGTGTAGCGCAGACCGACGGTGGCGGTCAGACCGGGCGAAAGTTCCCAATCGACTTGGCCGAATGCGGCGTAGCTATCGACAGAGAGTTCGCCGCCGTACTCGACGAAATCCGCATTGGGATTGGCCGCCGAGAATTGCAGGCCCGTCGTGCCGAGCGTGAGGAGCGAGCGCGTATCGTAGGGCGTGAGCACGCGCGGATCGTTCAGCACCTGGCCGCCGGTCGGCTGCTCATAGTCCTGATGGTATTGATAGAGACCGGCGATCCACTGCACCGGACCGTCGCCGTTCGACGAGATGTTGATCTCGTTCGAGTACCAGGTCTGCGCTTCGTTGTAGAACGGCACCATGTTGGTGGACGCGCCAACCGCCGTGTACGTGCCCGGCGTGAAGTTCAGCGGGGCCGGCAGGCCCGTGCCCGTGCCGATCGGGACGACGATGTCGCGCGGCGCGGTTTGGTTCGTGCCGTCGGTGTCGCCGCCGAGCGGGTTCGTGAAGTACGAATATTCTTGGTAGCCGCCGAGATAGCGGATCGTGACGGCGTCCGCATCCCAGGTCACATCCGCATTGACGCGGAAATGCTCGCTGAGTTCGCCAAGCGCCGAGCGGTTGGAGCTGACCACGAACGGATCGGCGATCGAGGGGTTGATCCCCGCGAAGCCGTACGTCGCGTTGTAATAGAGCGGCACTTCCGGGCTGATGATGGAGGTCGTGTCGTACGGCGAGATGACGCCCGTGAGCGTGTTGCCGTTGCCGAACGTGTCGTCCCAGTTGACGCTGCGCAGCGTCACGCGCGCGACGATGTTCTCGCCGAGATCGGCTTCGAACTGCGCATCGTAGAACACGCGCTCGACTTCCGCCGTGTCGCCGCCGAGGCCGCGGTTGTCGATGAAGCCTTCGCCGCGTTGCTCGAGGCCTGCGCCGATCGCGTAGCGGAAGCCGTCAGTGACCGGGCCGCTGACGCGCGCGAACAGCGAGCGCGAGTCGTAGGTGCCGACGGTGGCGCGAAGTTCGGCCTCGAACTCATCGGCCGGACGGCGCGAAATCACGTTCAGCGCGCCACCGATCGAGTTGCGGCCGTAGAGCGTGCCTTGCGGGCCGCGCAGAACTTCGGTCCGGGCGATGAACAGTGACGGCGTCGAGGCGTCGGCCATCGAGTTGGAGAACACGCCGTCAGAATAGAGTGCGACCGACGGATCGGTGCCGATCGCGTTGGTGCGGCGGCCGACGCCGCGGAGCGTCAGGCGGTCATTGTTGGTGTAGCTGAGCGAGGGGGTCACGCGCGCGAGGTCGTCAACCGTGTTGACGCCAAGGCGGTCCCGGGTCTCGGCCGTGTAAGCAGACACCGCAACCGGAACGTCTTGGATGCTCGCTTCGCGCTTTTCGGCGGTGATGACGATCTCGTCGATCCCGCCGCCGGAATCTTGGGCCTGCGCTGCGCCGGCCAGGCCCCCGACAAGCGCCGTCGTGGCGCACGAGAGCAGCATCAGTCTCTGGATGTTCATTCAAATTCCCCCAATCCGACGGCGTCGGGGCCGTTCGTGTATGGCGCGCGCCCTTAACAGGTGCTTTACCCTCAGCGATGGGCGCGCAGCCGCAGCCGCTAGGGCGGCCGGAACGTGTAGTATGGGCTACCAGACGGTCAAGCGGGATACGTAGCGGAAACTACGGAAGCGGCCCGAGGGAGGCAAAAATACAATGGTCGGGTCAAAGCTGCGGTTCGGCGCCTTCATCGCGCCATTTCACCCTACGGACGAAAATCCCACGCTCGCGCTCGAGCGAGATCTCGAGCTGATCCAATGGATGGATCGTCTCGGTTACGATGAAGCGTGGATCGGCGAGCATCACTCCGCCGGCTATGAGATCATCGCGAGTCCGGAATTATTCATAGCGCATGCGTCGGAGCGCACAAAGCACATCCGCTTGGGCACGGGCGTTTCATCACTGCCTTATCACCATCCTTTGATGTTGGCCGAGCGCATCAACCAGCTCGATCACATCACGCGCGGGCGTGTGATGTTTGGCGTCGGCCCGGGCGCGCTGCCGTCGGATGCGCACATGATGGGCATTCCAATCGCCAAGCAGCGCGACCGGATGGATGAGGCGCTGGATTGCCTCGTGCCGTTGCTGCGCGGTGAAACCGTTACAGCCAAGACAGAGTGGTTCGAGCTCAACGAAGCGCGGTTGCATCTGACGCCGTACTCGCGACCGAGCGTCGAGATCGCGGTTGCAAGTCAGGTCTCACCGACAGGCGCGCGCGCGGCCGGAAAGCACGGTTTAGGCCTGCTTTCGTTGGGTGCGACGTCGACGGGCGGGTTCAACGCTCTCTCCTCGAACTGGGCGATCGCGGAAGAAATGGCGAAGTCGAACGCGACGAGCGTAGAGCGCGCGGCGTGGCGTTTGGTTGGGCCCATTCACATCGCGGAGACGCGTGAGAAGGCGCGCGAGAATGTGCGCTTCGGGCTTGAGAAGTGGCTCTATTATTTCCGCGAAGTCGCAGCGTTGCCGCTTGGCGCGGAAGCGGGCGGCGATCCGGTGGACGCCGTCACGGCGAACGGGATGGCCGTCGTCGGCACGCCCGATGACGCGATTGCGCAGATGGAGCGATTGAAAGAGCAGTCCGGCGGTTTCGGCGCCTTCCTGCACCTCGCGCACAATTGGGCCGACTTCGAGAACACGAAGAAGTCGTATGAATTGTTCGCGCGTTACGTGGCGCCGAAATTCCAGGATGCGAACGTCAATCGCCAAGCGTCGCTGGAATGGACGCGCGACACCCGTGCGACGGTCATGCCGCAAGCGATGATGGCAGTTGGCGCGCGCATCGCGCAGCACATCGAGGAGAAGGGTGAGGAAAACATCTCGCCGCAGATCCTCGCCGCGATGGGCCGGGCTCCGAAGCAGGACTGACACGCCTCTGGAGCTTTTTGCGACAGATTCGCGACAGAATTTTGCGTATGTCGTGACGTCAGCGTCATAAGAGCGGCGCGTCCGGCATGGCTGGGCGCGCCTTGCCTTCCCCTAGGGGCGCCTTAGAAAGTTTTCGTTAACCATAAGAGGGCGGCTCCGATCGGGCTGGCGGCGCGGGCTCCCGCAGTCGCGGAGGGGAAACATGCTGATTTCGCGACGCGGCCTGGTGCTGACGGCAAGCGCGTTCGCGCTGGCCAGTTGCGCGACGGCGCGGCCCAGTGGGCGCTCCGCGGCGGTGCGCACCACGCTCGGCCCGCTCCGCGGCGTCGCGCTCGACAATGGCGTGCAGGCGTTCCTCGGCGTGCGCTACGGCGCGCCGCCCATTGGCCCGCTCCGCTTCGCCGCGCCGCAGGCGCCAGCGCGTTCCAGCACCGAGATCGACGCAACAGCGCTCGGCGCGTCTTCGATGCAGCTTGCGAGCGGGGGATCGGCGGCGGCGTATCCGCCCGCGATCGGCGCCGCGCTCGCGCAAGTCTTCTCAAGCGCCGACGATCGCGCGCGCCAGAGCGAGGATTGCCTCTTCCTGAACGTGTGGACGCCGGCGGTGCGCGGCGCGCGCCCCGTCATGGTGTGGTTCCACGGCGGCGGCTTCAACTACGGTTCGGGATCTTGGCCGGCCTACAACGGCGCCAATCTCGCGCGTCATCGCGATGTCGTGGTCGTCACCGTCAATCACCGGCTGAACGTGTTCGGCTATCTGCACCTCGCGGACATCGGCGGCGAGCTCTACGCGCAAAGCGGCAATGCAGGCCAACTCGATTGCGTCGCCGTGTTGGAATGGGTCCGCGACAACATCGGCGCGTTCGGCGGCGATCCCGGCAACGTCACAATCTTCGGCCAATCTGGCGGCGGCGCCAAAGTTTCAGCGTTGATGGCGATGCCCGCGGCGCGCGGGCTCTTCCATAAGGCGATCGTGCAGAGTGGACCGGGCTTGCGGGGCCAAACGCGCGAAAGCGCGACGCAAACGGCGCGCGCGATTCTGGCTGATCTTGTGATCGATGCAGCCGATGTCACCGCGCTCAACCACGTGCCGGCCGCGCGCTTGAGCGCAGCGGCGGTGGCGGCACAGGCGCGCATGGGCGGCGGCGGCGGCATGGGCGGCCTGCGGTTTGCGCCCGTTGTCGATGGCGCGGTGTTGCCGGCGCATCCGTTCGATCCTTCCGCGCCCGCGCAATCTGCGAACGTGCCGGTAATGGTCGGATACACGAAGGATGAGCAGACGCTCTACGTCGTTGGCCAGCCGTGGTGGCCGAACATGACGGCGACGGAGGTGGCTGAGCGTTTGCGGCCGATCGCGGGCGCGCGCACGGACGCGCTCATGGCCGCATTCCGCGCCGAACATCCGGGCGATGCGCCGCGCTATCTTTATACCGACGTGACCAGCGCGAGCTTTGCGTTCATCGGCTCGACGCAGCTCGCCGAGCGTAAGGCCGCGCAGAACGCCGCGCCAGTCTACGCATATCGCTGGGATCGCGGCGCGACAGTGAGCGACTGGATCATGCGCGCGCCGCACACGGTCGAGATCCCATTCGTGTTTCACAACGCGGCGAACGCGCCGCTGCTGCTCGGCGCCGCGCCCGAAACACTCGCCCTCGGTGAGGCCGCGAGCCTGTCATGGACGAACTTCGCGCGCACGGGCGATCCAAACGCTGAGGGGCTGCCGGAATGGCCGGCCTATGACGCGACGCGGCGCGCGACGATGGCGTTCGATGCGCCGGCCTCGCGCGTGATCGACGATCCCTACGCGGAAGTGCGCCGCATCTTGACCTCCGCGTGATGCGGCGACGCTGCGGTTGACGGCGCTCGCGGCTTCCCCGAAGCGTTGCGCGATGTACGACATCGCGATCATCGGCGGCGGCATAAACGGCGCGGGCATTGCGCGCGACGCGGCGGGCCGTGGCTGGTCGGTGTTGCTCGTAGAGCAGGGCGATCTGGCTGGCGCGACGTCGTCGGCTTCGACCAAGCTCATTCACGGTGGGCTCCGTTATCTGGAGCACTACGACTTCCGGCTCGTGCGCGAGTCGTTGCTTGAGCGCGAAGTGCTGGCGCGGATTGCGCCACATAACGTGCGCGCGATGCGGTTCGTGTTGCCACACCACGCGGGATTGCGCCCGCGCTGGATGCTCGCGGCGGGGCTCTTGCTCTACGATGCGCTCGGCAACAAGAGCTTTCCGCGCACGCGCGCGCTCGACCTGACGCGCGACGAAGCGGGCGCGGCGCTGAAACCAAGCTACGCGAAGGGCTTCACTTACTCTGATTGCTGGACCGACGACGCGCGTCTCGTCGTGCTGAACGCGATCGACGCCACCGAGCGCGGCGCCGTGATCCGCACACGCACAAAGCTGCACGGCGCCAAGCGCGGCGATGCCAGTTGGACGCTTGATCTAGGGAACGGCGAGAGCGCCGAAGCTCGTACACTGGTGAACGCGGCGGGCGCTTGGGCGAACGATGTGATGGCGCGGGTGGGCGTGGAGCCCCGCGCAGGCGTGCGGCTCGTGCAAGGCAGCCACATCGTCGTGCGCAAAGTCTTCGATGGCGCACATGCTTACATTTTTCAGCAGAGCGACGGGCGCGTCGTGTTCGCGATCCCGTTCGAGAACGATTTCACGCTGATCGGCACGACCGATCAGGACTTCGGCGGCGATCCGGTCAAAGTCACGGCGAGCGCGGAGGAGATCGCGTACCTCTGTGGCGCGGCGAGCGAGTACTTCAGAACGCCGGTCGCGCCTGCGGACGTGGTCTGGACATATTCTGGCGTGCGCGCGCTTTACGATGACGGCGCGACCAAGGCGCAGGAGGTCACGCGCGACTACGTGCTCTCGATGGACACGAGCGGCGCGGCGCTGCTCACGATCTACGGCGGCAAGATCACGACCTATCGCAAGCTCGCCGAAGGCGCGCTCGCGTCGATCGACAACCATCTGCCGCCCGCGAAGAGACGGCGATGGACGCACGAAGAGGCGTTGCCGGGTGGCGGGTTTGCGCGCGACGAGATCGGCGCGGTCGCCGAGAAGCTGCGGGCGGCGCATCCATTCTTGGGCGAAGCGCACGCAATGCGGCTGACGCGCGCTTACGGCGTGCGTGCGGAGAAGATCTTCGACGGCGCGAATGGCCTCGGCGAAACCTTCGGCGGCGATCTCAGCGCGCGCGAAGTCGACTATCTTGTCGCGCATGAATGGGCGCGCACGGCCGAAGACGTGCTGTGGCGGCGCACCAAGGCCGGGCTGCGCGCGAGTAAGGACGACGTTGCGCGGCTTGAAGCGTATCTCGCGTTGCGCGCGGCGGCCTAGTCCACCCAATCCAACGTACGCTGCACGGCCTTCTTCCACTTGGCGTAGGCGGCGTCGCGCGCGGCCGCGCTCATCGCCGGTCGCCATTCGGCGGAGGCTTTCCAGTTCGCCCGCAGACTCTCAACGTCCGGCCACACGCCAACCGCGAGACCAGCCGCGTAAGCTGCGCCGAGGCAGGTCGTTTCCGGGATGACGGGACGCACGCAGGGCGTATCGAGTACGTCCGACTGAAACTGCATGAGCAATGTGTTGGCGGTCATGCCGCCATCGACTTTCAAGGTCGTAAGCGCAACGCCAGAGTCTGCGTGCATCGCGTCGACGACTTCGCGCGTTTGCCACGCGGTCGATTCCAGCACCGCGCGCGCGAGGTGCGCTTTGGTGACATAGGCCGTAAGCCCGGCGATCACGCCGCGCGCGTCGCTACGCCAGTAGGGCGCGAAGAGGCCCGAAAACGCCGGCACGAAATAGCAGCCGCCATTGTCGTCGACGCTGCGCGCGAGGCTTTCGATTTCCGTCGCGCTTGAAACGAGGCCGAGATTGTCGCGGAACCACTGCACGAGCGAGCCGGTGACGGCGATTGAGCCTTCAAGCGCATACACGGCCGGCGCGTCGCCGATCTTGTAGCCGAGCGTTGTGAGAAGTCCGTTCTTGGAGTGGACGGGCTTTGCGCCTGTGTTCACCAGCAGGAAGTTTCCCGTGCCGTAGGTGCACTTGCCTTCGCCGACGGCGAAGCACGTTTGCCCGAACAGAGCCGCTTGCTGATCGCCGAGCGCGGAAGCGACGGGCAGACCTTCGAGATCGCCGGTGGCCTTGGCGTACACTTCGGATGACGAACGAATTCGCGGGAGCAACGCGCGCGGGATGCGCATCGCGTCGAGCACGCGCTGATCCCAATCGAGCGTTTCGAGGTTCATCAACATCGTGCGGCTGGCATTTGTCACGTCGGTGACGTGCGCGCCGGTGAGCTTCCAGATCAGCCACGTGTCCATCGTGCCGAACAGAAGCTCGCCGCGCTCGGCAGCGGCGCGGGCGCCGTCGATGTTGTCCAGGAGCCAAGCGAGCTTCGGGCCGGAGAAGTAAGTCGCGAGCGGTAGGCCGCAAATCGCTCGGAAGCGATCTTGGCCCTCGGCGCCGCCCAGGTCTTGGACGAGCTTATCGGTGCGCGTGTCTTGCCAGACGATAGCGTTGTGGAGCGGTTTGCCGTCGCTCTTGCGCCAGAGAACGGTCGTCTCGCGCTGGTTGGTGATGCCGATGGCGGCGAGGTCGTGGTGCTTGATGTTGAGGCGCGCGAGCGCGCCATGAACGCAATCGTGGACGTTGGTCCAAATCTCTTCGGCGTCGTGCTCCACCCAGCCGGGGCGCGGATAAATCTGCCGGTGTTCTTTCTGCCAAACGGCGGCGATGGCGCCGGCGCTATCGAACACGATGCAGCGTGAGGAGGTGGTGCCTTGATCGATCGCGGCGACGTAGACTTTCGGCATCACTCACCCGTTGCGTTCAAGCTGGACGACGCTGCTGGGATAGTCGCCTGCGAGGATGGGGGGCAAGAGCGTGGCGAGCTCTGCCGGGTAATGGCGCTCGCTTAGCGCTTGCACCTCCGCAAGCGTGAACCAGCGCATGTCGAGAACCATGTCGCGCTCAAGCTTTGTCCAGCCGGCGCGTGACAGCCGCGCGTGCGGGGCGTGCGCGACGATGAAGTGCTCTTGGAAAAGGAGGGGCGTATCGACGGGCAGCACGAAAGCGCCGTACCAGACGATCGGCCCGAGCCGCGCGCCCTCGATCCCGCTTTCCTCGACGATCTCGCGCGCCGCGCAGGCTACAACGGTCTCGCCGTCCTCACAGCCGCCGCCAATAGTCGCCCAGAACGGTGGGTTTGTCTCCGGATCCGCAAAGTCGCGCGCCTTCATCAGAAGAAGGCGTTGGTCCGGATCGATGAGGAGGACGCGCGCGGTGCGGCGGATGCGCATGGGCCCAGCATAGGCCGAAACTCGGCTCCGCGAGAGCGGCCGGATCGGCGCTCGCCGGGGAGCCAAGCTCAGAGGCGGCAAGCATACCGCCCTTTCCGAACTGCGGGGAGCGGATTTTCGCGCTCAACGTCAGCCGGCTGCCGTACGTTACGTCTTGCCGCTTGACCGTGCGGCCTGCGGCCCGGCACGATAAGGGCAACAAGCCATACCAAGAATACGAAGCGAGAAGGGAGCGACCGCGATGGCGTGGGATTTCGAGACCGATCCGGAATACGCAAAGCTGATGGATTGGGTAGAGGAGTTCGTCGAAAGCGAAGTCGAACCGCTCAGCCACATCAATCTCTTCGCCGGCGGGCGTGAGCTCTACAAAAAGACGATCCGGCCGCTGCAGGAGAAGGTGAAGGCGAAAAAGCTTTGGGCCTGTCACCTCGGCCCGGAGCTCGGCGGGCAAGGCTACGGGCAATTGAAGCTCGCGCTGCTGAACGAGCGGCTCGGCCGCGTGCAGCTCGCGCCGGTCGTGTTCGGATGCCAAGCGCCGGACTCTGGCAATGCCGAGATCATCGCGCATTACGGCACGAAGGAGCAGAAGGACGCCTATCTCTGGCAGCTTCTGAACAACGAGATCACGTCGGCGTACTCGATGAGCGAGCCGACGGGCGGCTCCGATCCGCTGTTCTTCAAAACGCGCGCCGAACTCAAAGGCGATGAATGGGTGATCAACGGCGAGAAGTGGTTCTCGACCGGCGCGCAAAACGCGAGCGTGCTCGTCGTTTACGCGATCACCGATCCCGATGAGAAGGATCCGTACAAGCGCGCGTCGATGTTCCTGGTGCCGAAAGATACGCCCGGCGTGAACATCCTGCGCAATCTCGGCGTCGGCCAGTCCATGATGGGCAATGAAGGCTACGTGCAATACGACAACGTGCGCGTGCCCTACGATGCGTTGCTTGGCCCGCGCGGCGGCGCGTTCTTGCTCGGGCAAACGCGCTTGTCGGGCGGGCGCGTGCACCATGCGATGCGCACGGTCGGCCAGTGCCAAAAGGCGCTTGATATGATGGTGCAGCGGGCTGTGTCGCGCCAAACACGCGAAGGCAAGCTCGGCGATTATCAGATGGTGCAGGACCAGATCGCCGATTGCTGGATCATGCTCGAGCAGTTCCGCCTGCTCGTGATGCAGACGGCGTGGAAGATCGACAAGTACAAGGACTACCAGAAGGTCCGCAAAGACATCGCGGCCGTCAAAGTGGCGATGCCGAAAGTCTATCACGACATCGCCGCCAAGGCGATGCACATCCATGGCGCGCTCGGCGTGTCGAACGAAATGCCGTTCGCGAGCATGATCATGGGCTCGTTCGTCATGGGCATCGCCGATGGCCCAACGGAAGTGCACAAGCAGACGCTCGCCAAGCAGGTCATGAAGGACTACCAGCCCGACAACGACCTCTTCCCGGCTTATCACTTGCCGAAGGTGCGTGAGAAAGCGCGCGAGCGGTACGCGGATTTGCTGCCGGAAATCGAAGCGGGCATCGCCGAGCGCATGAGCGCGCGGCGGTCTTCCTCGAAGAAGGCGAAGGCGGACTAATCTACCCCGATCCCCGGATGCGCCATTGGCGCAGTCCGGGGCCCATACTTGCGAATGGCTGAAGTATATGGGTCCCGGACTGCCGCTGCGCGGCATCCGGGTATGAGTGCGTTTGAGACAATGAAGGGCGAGGAATGAGCGACGAAAAGGGCATGTCGATCCCGGCGATCAACGCGATGCTGACGGCCCCGGGGCAACGGTTCGAAATCGAGGAAGTCACGATCCGCGGCGCGCGCATCAAGACGTGGAAGAACGCGCCCGTGAACATGCGCGACGTGTTCTTGAACAGCATTGGGCAATTCGCTCAGCGCGAATTCCTGGTGCTCGACGATGACCGCGTCACCTACGACGCCTTCGGCAAGGCCGCGATCGCGTTCGCGCACCAGCTCGCGAAGGATGGCGTGAAGAAGGGCGACCGCGTCGCCTTCGTGATGCGCAATCTGCCGGAATGGCCTGTCGTGTTTTTCGCGACACTCTCTCTCGGCGCGATCGCGACGCCGCTCAATGCGTGGTGGACGGGGCCGGAGCTCGAATACGGGCTACAGGATTCTGGCGCAAAGGTCTGCGTGGTCGATGCGGAGCGCTTCGAACGGCTCAAAGAGCACTTCCACAATTGCCCGGACCTCAGCCGCATCTACGTGACGCGCGATGACGAAGAGATCGCGCATCCGGCCGTGCAAGCGCTCGAAGGCGTGATCGGTAAGCCGAACGATTGGAAGAACCTGCCCAAGCCGGAGCCGATCGCCGTCGAGATCGCACCGGATGACGAGGCGACGATCTTCTACACGTCTGGCACGACTGGGAAGCCGAAGGGCGCGCTCGGCACGCATCGCAACATCACGACAAACCTGATTGGCGCTGCGTTCTCCGGCGTGCGCGGCTTTCTGCGCCGGGGTGAAACGCCGCCGGCGCCCGATCCGAATGCGCCGCAACGTGTGGCGCTGCTCGTGGTGCCGCTGTTTCACGTCACCGGCTGTCACTCCACATTGTGCGGCAACATCTTCGCCGGCGGCAAGATCGTGCTGATGCGCAAATGGGAAGCCGAAGAGGGCATGAGCCTCATTCAGCGCGAGAAGGTGAACTCTACCGGCGGCGTGCCGACGATTGCGTGGCAGATCATCGAGCATCCGAACCGCGACAAATACGATCTCTCCTCGCTCGAAGTGATCGGCTATGGCGGCGCGCCATCCGCGCCCGAACTCGTGCGCAAGATTTCCGACACGTTCCCGAAAGGCCAGCCAGGCAATGCGTGGGGCATGACGGAAACGTCGGCGGCGTTCTGCGGCATCGCGGC
>CAZXNY010000045.1:0-12086 GCA_964642205.1 uncultured Caulobacteraceae bacterium | reverse complement strand
CGAGCGGCGCGTCGATCACACGGCGCACCATCGCTGGCGTCAGCCCGGCGTAGAGATGCGGAAATCGATCGCCCCCGCGCGACGGCTCCCATTTGAGCGCATCGCCAAGCGTCGCCGGATCGACCTCAAGCAGCACCAGATCCGCCCGCCCGGCGTAGTGGCGCGCCAGCGTCTCCGCGAGTTGGTCGGCGGTCGAGAAATGCAGGAAGCCGTCCCGCAGATCGTGCTCATGGCCACGGTAAATCCCTGCCGCCTCGGCCGACGCCCACTCAGGCCGGGACAAGGCCCGATAGATGTATCCGGTCATGACTTTTGTCCCGACATAGGAACTTGACCCTACATATAGGTTGATAATCCGCTGCGAGGGAGTATAGGTTGGTGAACACGCCGGTCCAACTGGGCCGGCGGCTCGCCCGCGAGGGTTCCATGCAGCACGCCCAGATCTGGCGCGGGATCGATGCGCTGGCCGAAAGCCGGGGGCTGACCACGTCGGGCCTCGCGCGCCTCGCCGGGTTGGACGCGACCACCTTCAACCGCTCCAAGCGCATGGGCGCCGATGGCAAGCCGCGCTGGCCCTCCACCGAAAGCCTCGCCCGCGTGCTCGACGCGACGGGCGCTACGTTTGACGATTTCGCCGCGCTCCTTGCCGGCGGGGCCGTTGGCGCAGGGCGCGCCATTCCGATCGTCGGTCTCGCGCGCGCGGGCGCGGATGGCTTCTTCGATGACACGGGCTATCCGGTCGGCGCCGTCGAAACTTTGCGCTTTCCGGGCGCGGGCGAAGGGCGCGTCTACGCGCTCGAGATCACCGGCGATTCGATGGAGCCGGTCTATCGCGACGGCGACACCGTGATCGTCGAACCCGGCGCGCCCGTCCGCCGCGGCGACCGCGTCGTCGTGCGCACCAAGGCGGGCGAGGTGATGGCCAAGACGCTCGGGCGGCGCAATCTGCAAACGATCGAGCTCATCTCGCTCAACCCCGCCTACCCGCCGCGCACGCTCGGCGCCGAAGACGTCGACTGGGTCGCGCGCATCGTGTGGGCGAGCCAGTGATATGAGGCTGTTCCTCGTTCGCCACGGCGAGTCCGAAGCAAACGCCGCGGGCACATTCGAGGGCTACGCGGACGCAGCGCTCACCGCACTTGGGCGCAGACAAGCCGAACAGATCGCGCAACGCGCTGCGTCATGGCGCGTTCAAAACGCGCGTCTCATCACCAGCCCCATGCAGCGCGCGCGCCACACGGCCGATGCGATCGCGGCGGCGCTTTCGCTCACGCCGCACGAAGACGTGCGCCTCGTCGCTGGCGAAGGCCGCGCCAAACTCGACATCGATGAAGCCGGCGCCGAAGTCACCGCCGCCATCGAGGACGCGCGTCCGCCCGCCGGCGATCTCATCGCCGTCTCCCACCGCTTCCCGCTGCGCGCGTTACTCACGCGCCTCGTCGGTGCTGACGAGGCCGCCGCGATCGTCGATCGCTTCGGCAATGGCGATGCGCTTGAGATCGGCCCATCCGGCGGCCACATCCATCACCGCGTATCATGAGCATCCCGCGCCCGCCGCAGTTCACACAGGCTCACGCGACGCGCTGGCAGGATGCGGACGCAGCTCGCGCGTACAAACACCGCCCAAACTATCCCGCCGCAACGTTCGACTTTCTAGCGTCGCTCATCATCGACGAACCGCGCGCCGTGCTCGATCTCGGCTGCGGCACTGGCAACATCGCACGCCTGCTTGCGCCGCGCGTGGCGCGCATTGACGCGATCGACCTCGCGCAAGAAATGCTCGACGAAGCGCGCATGCTGCCCGGCGGCGACGCCGCGAACATAAGCTGGACCTGCTCGCCCGCAGAAACCGCGCCGCTCGATCCGCCCTACGCGCTCATCGTCGGCGGTCAGAGCCTCCACTGGATGCATTGGGAGGTGCTGATGCCGCGTCTCGCCGCCGCGCGCACGGCGAACGCCATGCTCGCCCTCGTTTCCACGGAAGAGCCTAAAACGCCCTGGCATGACGACCTGCAGCGCATCATCAAGCGCCACTCCACAGCGCAGGATTACGTGCCGTTCGACATGATCCCTGCCTGGGAAAACGCTGGCCTTTTCACCAAGCACGGCGAGACGATCATCACGCCGGTCGAAACCGCACAGCGGATTGAGGACTACATCGCCGGCTTCCACGCCATGAGCACGCTGACGCGCGCGCACATCGATCACGCCGCGTTCGACGTTGAAGCGCACGCCGCAATCGCACCGCACTGCGCCGATGGAGTCGTGCGCCGCCCGCTCGGCGCCTACATCGTGTGGGGCGTTCCGCTCGCGCCGCAGACCGCCTAAGCTCCCGTGCAGGGAGAGACCGAACATGGCGCCAGAAGCAATCCTCGAACCCGAACTGCCGATCATCGATCCGCACCACCATTTGTGGGACCGGCGCGGCGTGCTCGCGCAATTGCCGCCGCCCAAGCACGGCTTCGAGAACGTCATCCGCCGCGCGCCGCTCTATCTCCTCGATGAGCTGCTGGCCGACATGCGAAGCGGCCACAACGTGCGCGCGACCGTGTTTCTCGAATGCGGCGCCATGTATCGCGCCGACGGCCCCACCGAGATGAAGCCGATCGGCGAAACCGAATTCGTCAACGGCGTCGCCGCGATGTGCGCGAGCGGCACGTATGGCGACGTGCGCGCCTGCGCGAGCATCATCGGCCACGCCGATCTCACGCGTGGCTCGGCGGCTGGCGACGTGCTCGACGCGCACATGGCCGTCACGCCGCGCTTCAAAGGCATCCGCCACTCCTGCTCGTGGGATGCTGACCCGAACGTGCTCGGCCCGCTCGCGCGCGGCGAAGGCGGCCGCTATGCGCTCGCAAATTTCCGCGAAGGATTCGCCGAACTCGGCAAGCGCGGGCTTTCGTTCGACGCGTGGCTCTTGGAGCCGCAACTCCCCGAGTTGATCGATCTCGCACGCGCCTTCCCGGGCACGCAAATCATCACCGACCACGTCGCCACGCCGCTCGGCATCGGAGCTTACGCGGGCAAGCTCACCGAACGGTTCGACGTGTGGCGCGAGAACATCCGCGCGCTCGCGGCGTGCAAAAACGTGGCGATGAAGCTCGGCGGCCTGGCCATGCCGTTCGCGGGCTTTCCAAGCTTCATGTCGCTGCCGCCCGCGTCGTCCGAACAGCTGGCGACGGAGTGGAAGCCCTACATCGAAACCTGCATAGAAGCCTTCGGACCCGAGCGCTGCATGTTCGAGAGCAACTTCCCGGTCGATGCGCTCTCGTGCGACTACGCCACGCTCTGGAACGCGTTCAAGCGCATCGCCGCGAACTACAGCGCCAGCGAAAAACAGGCGTTGTTCTACGGCACCGCGGCGCGTGTCTACAAAGTCCAACTCTAACGGGAGCCGAACATGGCCGATGTGCATGGCGAGTCGCGGCTCGCGGGAATCAAAGAGGTGATGTCCGCCAACCTCGACAGCGGCGCCGATGTCGGCGCCTCGTTCTGCGTGACGCAGGGCGGGGAGACCATCGTCGACATCTGGGGCGGTCACGCGGACGCAGCCAAGACCAAGCCGTGGGTGAAGGACACGATCGTCAACGTCTATTCGACGACGAAAACGATGACCGCGCTCACCGCGCTCCTCGTCGCCGATCGCGGTCAGCTCGATTTCGATGCGCCCGTCGCGAAATATTGGCCGGAGTTCGCGGCCAACGGCAAAGAGCGCGTGAAGGTCTCGCACCTGATGAGCCGTTCGGCGGGGCTCTCAGGCTGGAAGGAAACCATCACCACCGCCGACCTCTACGATTGGGACAAATGCGTTTCGCTGCTCGCAGCGCAGGCGCCGTTTTGGGAGCCGGGCACGGCGAGCGGTTATCACGGCCTCACGCAAGGCTATCTCGTCGGCGAAGTGATCCGCCGCATCACCGGCAAGAGCGTCGGCGCGGTGTTTCGCGAAGAGATCGCCGGCCCGCTCGGCGCCGACTTCCACATCGGCCTGCCCGCTTCGCAAGATGATCGCGTCGCCGAACTCATTCCGCCTGCGCCCGGCACCGGCATGGGCGAAGCGCCGGGGCAAACGCCGCTGCAAGCCAATATGGCGACCAATCCAGGCGTCGATGTCAGCGAAACCAAAACACGCGCGTGGCGCGGCGCGGAAATTCCGGCGGCGGGCGGCACCGGCAATGCGCGCGCCGTCGCGGAGATTCACACGATCCTCGCCAATGGCGGCGTCGCCAAAGGCGGCAAGCGCATCATGAGCGAAGCGGGCTGCCGCAAAGCGCTCGAACTGCAGATCGAAGGCGTCGATCTCATCTTTGGCATGCCCGCGCGCTTTGGCCTCGGGTTCGGGCTCGCCGGCGGCGCTGTGCCCTTCCCGCATCCGAACACGATCTATTGGGGCGGCTACGGCGGCTCGATCGCGATCATCGACATGGATGCGCGCACGACGTTCTCCTACGTCATGAACAAGATGCAGGGCACGACAACGGGCGACATGCGCGGGTTTTCCCTGCTCGGCGCGGCGTGGGCGGGGCTCGCTACCGGCTAGCGGCAATCTCGCGCGCGATGTCGGGCATCACGCGGTCGAGCAGCGCCAGACATTCGCGGTATCCTTCCATCCCAAGCTCGTAGGGGTCGAGAATGCCGCCCGCCGCGCCGTTGGCGACGATCACGTGCGCCGTGTGTGCGCCCAGAGCGGCGCGCACGCGCGCGGCTTCCTCGTGGCCGACGCACACGATCCAACGATAGTGCGTGAGATCGAGATCGCTGATGAACCGGCTCTTGTGGCTGCTCAGATCAATGCTGCGCTCCCGCATACACGCAACTGAGCGATGGTTCGCCGGCCGTCCCGCCAACTCTTTCGTCAGCCCCGCGCTCTCAACAACGAACACATCGCCGAGCTGCGCCTGCAGCACGGCTTGCATCATCGGGCTGCGGCTGATGTTCCCGACGCAGACGCAGAGGACTTTCTCCATCCGCGCAGTCTAACTCAGCGAAAACGCCTCGTGCACGGCGCTTAAGTAGCCCCCGCCCATCACCGGGCCGCCGCCGGCGACGTACATCGTCTCCCCGATCAGCACCGCGCCCATACCGTGGCGCGGCGTCGGCATCGGCGCATAGCTTTCCCAGCGATCGGCGGCGACGTCATACGCTTCGTTGACGCCATAGACGCGCTGCCAGCCTTCGCCGCCGACGCAGAAGATCTTCCCGTTCAGATACACAGTGCCCAAACCCGAGCGAGCGCTCGGCACGGGGTTGCGCTGTGTCCACGCATCGGTCTGCGGATCGTAGCTGTCATGCTGCTGCGAGTTGGTGAGGAACGAATTCACCCGACCCGCCAACACGTGAATGCGGCCATCGACGACAACGATGCCTATGTGATCGCGCGCGGTCGGCAGCGGTGCGCGCGTCTCCCAGCGATCCGCCGCCGGATCGTACACGTAGTGCGTTTCCGTCGAGCGGCGCGCGGCTTGCGTTGCGCCATCGGCGCCGCCGATGACGTGCAGCTTCCCGCCGAGCGCGACGATGCCGACGGCGCCGAGCGCGCGCGGCAGCGGCGCAATCGCGCTCCACCGGTCGCGCCGCGGCTCCCACGCAAAACAGAGCGCATCCGGATCGATGTTCTGCTGGCGCATGCCGCCGATCGCGTAGAGCCGCTCGCCCAGCCCGCACACGCCGACATGGTTTGCGCCGCGCGGAAGCGCCGCATGCGTGCGCCAGCGATCGCGCCCCGGCTCGTACGCGTGATGATAAGGCCGGTCGACTCGCTGTTCGCCGTAGCCGCCAACAAGATGCATGCGCCCCTGGAACTCGCACGCCCACGCCATCTCCGTGCGCGGCAGCGGCAACGGCGCGCGGCTCACCCAGCGCCCTTGGTTCGCCGCCGCCGGCGCCGGGCTCTCGACATAACGCTGCTGCGCATGCAGCTCCGGCAGGTCGACGCGACCGGGCTCGCGCAGCCGCTCATACATCGGCCCATGCCCTTCATGTCCCGTTTGCGCTACCGCCACGGGCGACAACGCCGCCGCGCCAGCCGCCAACAAAACCTCGCGCCGATGGATCGTCATGGGCCGTCTCCTGTTCGAGACCTGCCCTAAGCGCATCGCGCCACGCGCGAAAATCACGTCCCCGCGACGCTGCGTCACCACGCCCGCCTTGCGCGTGAAGCCGGACGCCGCTATCTCCGCGCGCATGCATCGCCCCGCGATCAAACGCACGATTAAGACCAAATCGGCCAAGATTATCATCTTGGGGCCGATGGCGGTTCGTGCGCGCGCAAGCGCAGCTTAAGCCAGCCATCAGCCCCGAAGACGGGGCTCGTGACAGCGCCCCGTTTCCACGACCACGGAGACTTCGCGCAATGCCTTCCTCTTCTCCCCGCACTGTAGCCGTCGTCGGCGCCACCGGCGCCGTGGGCGCCGAGATGATCAAGTGCCTCGAGAGCCGCGCGTTTCCGGTCGGCAAACTCGTGCCGCTCGCTTCGCCGCGCTCGGCGGGAACGAACGTGCGCTTCAAGGGCCAGGACGTGCGCGTCGAAGCCGTGAGCGCCGATGCGTTCAAGGGCGTCGATTTTGCGCTGTTCGCGGCAAGCTCGGGCGTCTCGAAGGAATTTGCGCCCGCTGCAGCGCGCACCGGCGTCGTCGTGATCGACAATTCCTCCGCGTTCCGGATGGAACCGAACATTCCGCTCGTCGTGCCGGAAGTGAACGGCGATGCGCTCAAGCGCCACGAGAACCTGATCGCCAACCCGAACTGCACGGCAGCGCTCATGGTGATGGCCCTAAAGCCCCTGCACGACATCGCGCCCGTCGTGCGCGTGATCGCGTCGACGTACCAAGCCGCCTCCGGCGCGGGCGCGGCGGCGATGCGCGAACTGGAAGACTCAACGCGCGCCTATCTCGATGGCAAGACCTACGAACCGAAGGTTCTCCCGCACCCCTACGCGTTCAACCTCTTCAGCCACAACGCCGCGATGAACCCGGAAACGGGCTATAACGGCGAGGAAGAAAAGGTGATGGCCGAGGTGCGCAAGCTGATGAACGCGCCGGACATCCGCATCGGCATCACCTGCGTGCGCGTGCCGGTGCTGCGGGCGCACGCCGAAGCGTTGACCGTGGAGTTTTCTAAACCGATCTCGGTGCAGCAAGCGCGCGACGCGCTCTCCAAATTCCCGGGCGTCCGGCTCGTGGACGACCGCGCCAACAATTATTTCCCGATGCCAATCGAAGCGAGTGGCGGCGAGTACGTGCTGGTCGGCCGTATCCGCGAAGATCTTTCCGATCCGAGCGGCAAGAGCTTGTGCCTCTTCCTCAGCGGCGATCAGCTCTTGAAGGGCGCGGCGCAGAATGCGGTGCAGATCGCCGAAGCGCTGCTCTAATCCTCGCGCGCCGGGCGCCACGCAGCGATGAACCGCGCGCCCGGCGATGCGATGTCGGAGCCAGACACTTCGAACGCGGCCCACGCCGCCGTCGGCATGTGCTCGGCGGCGTCGCGCGCGGCCTTTGCGCGCTCGTACGACGCCTCCACCAGATGCGCGACGAGCGCATGCATTCCCGGATTGTGCCCGATCACGACGACGACCTCTGCCGGCGCCTCCATCGCCGCGGCCCAGATTGCTTCGGGCGCGGCGAGATAAAGCGCTGGCGTCACGCGCGCGTCGAGCGGGGCGATCGCGGCGAGCGCATCGGCGGCCGTCTCGCGCGTGCGGCGCGCGTCGGAAATCATGGCGAAGTCGGGCTTGAGGCCCGCGTCCGTGATCGCGGCCCCCGCGGCCCCCGCGTCCCGGTGGCCGCGCGCCGTAAGCCCGCGCTGGCGGTCGCTCGGCGCTTCGTGTTCGCGCACGGCCTTGGCGTGGCGGAAGAGGATCACAGTCTTCATGGGCCAAGTCTGAACCAACCAGGCCGGCACTTCCAAGGCCTTCCGCTTTTTGCGTCCGGCCGTTTTGACCTGTAACTCAACATCACCCTCGGGAAGCTAGATTCGCTGATGTCCGATCAATCCACACTCGCCCAAATCGCCAAGGCTTGGCCGTTCGAACAGGCGCGCGCCGTGGTCGAGCGCCATAAGAAGCGCCCGAAGGACGTCGTGCTGTTCGAGACCGGCTATGGCCCCTCGGGCCTGCCGCATATCGGCACGTTCGGCGAAGTCGCGCGCACCTCGATGGTGCGCCACGCCTTCCGTGTTCTGACGGACGACAAGATCCCGACACGCCTCGTCGCCTTCAGCGACGATATGGACGGGATGCGGAAGATTCCGCCCAACGTGCCGAACCGCGAACTGCTCGAGCCGCACATGGGTAAGCCGCTGACGGACGTGCCCGATCCGTTCGGCACGCATCCGAGCTTTGCCGCGCACAACAATGCTCGCCTGCGCGACTTCCTCGATAGCTTCGGGTTCGAGTACGAATTCCTCTCGTCGACCGAGCAGTATCGCTCCGGCCGCTTCGACGACACGCTCCTCAAGATGCTTGATCGCTACGACGCGATCATGGCGATCATGCTGCCGACTCTCGGTCCCGATCGCCGTGCGACCTATTCGCCGTTCCTGCCCGTCTCGCCGAAGACGGGCCGCGTCCTGCAAGTGCCGACGCTCGCGCGCAACTTCTCCAAGGGCACGATCGTGTTCGAGGACGAGGACGGCGAGAAGACGGAAATTCCTGTCACCGGCGGCCACGTGAAGATTCAGTGGAAGCCTGATTGGGCGCTGCGCTGGACCGCGCTCGATGTCGATTACGAAATGGCCGGCAAGGATCTGATCGATAGCGTGAAGGTCAGCTCGCAAATCTGCCGCGCGCTCGGCGGCACGCCGCCGGACGGCTTCAATTACGAACTCTTCCTCGATGAAAACGGCGAGCGCATCTCAAAGACGCGCGGCAATGGCCTCGCCGTCGAAGAATGGTTGCGTTACGCGCCGCAAGAGAGCCTCTCGCTCTACCAATTCCAAAAGCCGAAGACCGCCAAGCGCCTCTATTTCGATGTGATCCCGAAGGCGGTCGACGAATATCTCGCGCATCTCGAAAGCTATCCGGGCCAAGCGCCGGGCGACCGGCTCGAAAATCCCGTCTGGCACATCCACAACGGCGCCCCGCCGGCGCCGGAAGCCTCTACGCAGTTCGCGCCCGCCACCAACGCGGCCGCGACCTCGGCGATCACGTTCGCGCTGCTGCTCAACCTCGTGTCGGCCGCCAACGCCGAGACGAAGGCGCACCTCTGGAAGTTCATCGGCAAGTACGCGCCGGGCGCCTCGCCGCAAACGCATCCGCGCCTCGATCAGCTCTGCGGTTTCGCGCTCGCCTACTACGAGGACTTCGTGAAGCCCTCGAAGCGTTTCCGCGCCGCGAGCGAGAAGGAGCGCGCGGCGTTCCTCGATCTCATCGCCAAGCTCGATGCGCTGCCGGCCGATTGCGCTGATGGCGCGCTCATCCAGAACGAAGTGTTCGAAGTCGGCAAGGCGCACGCCTTCGATCCGCTGCGCGATTGGTTCAAGGCGCTCTACGAAGTCCTGCTCGGCCAAGAGCAAGGCCCGCGCTTTGGCTCCTTCGCCGCGATCTTCGGCGTGCGGGAAACCGCAGCACTGATGCGCCAAGCGCTCGCCGGCGAACTCGTCAAAGCGGCCTGACGACGGCAGTGCAAAGCGTGCGGCGCTAAAGTTTTCCAATAGGCGCCAACGTTTACCGTAGCGAGAAAAATTTCCGCGCACTCTATTTTAGATTGCGCAACTCAACCGCGAGCGCGTGGCGAATTTCTCGCAATGTAGCCTTCACTCCGCGTCAACAAGAAGACGCGAGGCGGGGCAATGGACGGGGGGGCGCATCAACGCCTGCAAGCGCCGCGCGCGATATCGTGGCGCACCCTGATCGAGATTGAGCCGGACCGGTCCGCGCACCGCCGGCTGACCTATCCGCAGATGCTGGTGTTCGCCCTGCTCGGCGTCGCGCTCATTGGCGCGCTCGCCGCCGATGCGCGCGTCACAGCGATATGGCTCTCGATCCTCGCTTCGGCCCTGTTCGCGTCGGCGCTGATCTGGCGCCTGTTCGCTGCGGCAACCGCCCTCGCGACGCCACGCGCGCCAACCAGCGCCAGCGAAGACACGCCTGCCTACACGATCCTCTGTCCGCTCTATCGCGAAGCGTTCGTGCTGCCTGCACTCGTCGCTGCGATCGACCGGCTCGATTACCCGAAGTCGCGCCTGCAAGTGCTGCTCGTGCTCGAGCCCGACGACGAAGACACGATCGCGGCCGCGCACGCGCTCAAGCTTGCGCCCCACTACGACATCGTCATCGCGCCCAACGAAGGCCCGCGCACCAAGCCCAAGGCGCTCGACGCTGCGCTCGCGCACGCAACCGGCGAATTCTGCACCGTTTACGATGCCGAAGACCGCCCGCACCCGCTGCAATTGCGCGCCGCCGTCGCCGCGTTCCATGAAGGTGGTCCGCGCCTCGCCTGCGTGCAGGCGCCGCTTGTCGTCGATAATGCGAACGCCGGCTGGATCGCCGCGCAATTCGCGACCGAATACGCTGTGCAGTTCGGTCAGATTTTGCCGCTGCTCGCGCGCCTTGGGCTGCCGCTGCCGCTCGGCGGCACGAGCAACCATTTTCGCACCGATGTGCTGGCAGCGATCGGCGGTTGGGACGCGCACAACGTGACCGAGGACGCCGACCTCGGCTATCGCCTCGCACGCCATCGCTACGCCATCGGCGCGATCACGCCGCCAACCTATGAGGAGGCGCCAATTCAGATCGGCGCCTGGATCACGCAACGCACGCGCTGGATCAAAGGCCACATCCAGACGTGGCTCGTGCTCATGCGCAATCCGTGGCGCACCCAGGCCGAGCTTGGCCTTGGCGGCCTGCTCGCACTCCATGTCGTTCTCGGCGGGGCGATCCTTGCCGCGTTCGCGCACGGCTTCTTCGCCGCACTCGTACTCTACGCCGCGCTCTCGCCCGAAACGGTGCTGCGCCCAGCAGCTCTCGCGCTGACGCTCGCGGGCTATGCCGTCGCGCTCTACAGCGGCCTCGTGGGCGCTGCGGCGCAGCACAATCTGCGCCTGATCGGCGCCGCGTTGACGATGCCGCTCTATTGGCCGCTCGCCACGTTTGCGGCGTTCCGGGCGCTGACCGAGTTCGTGACGCGCCCGCATTACTGGGCCAAGACCGCGCACGGCGTTTCCGCCCGCGCGGAGACCCCGGCGGCGCTCGCGGAGGCGCCTTCCCGCCGGCGCGCCAGCGATGCGCCGGCGCCTCGCCAAGTCCGCGCCACGGCGCCATCTTCCCGGCGGAGCGACGCGTCCGCACGCCGTGTGCGCGCGCCTTCCTCCCGGTAGCTCGCCGCAAGGTAAGTTCGATGATCCAGACGTTCGCGCCGCCGCTTGCGGCGCTCGCCGCTTTTGGCGGGCTCTTCGCCTACGCCTCCTGGCGCGCCGCCAAACCCGCCGACCCTCTGAAGCCCCGCATGGTGCCGTGGCGGACGCTCTCGGTGCTCGCCGGTTTCCTCGCGATGCTGGCTCTGATTTATTTGGTCAGTCAGTTCCGTCCCGGCGCCGGTTGAGCCTGGCGCGGGCGGCGTCTAGTACATACCGGAAATACGAAAAGAGCCTTTCGGGAGGATAAGATGGCGGACGGCGCGGCAGGCCTTGAAGCGTTCCGCAAAGAGACGCGCGCATGGCTCGAAGCCAATTGCCCGCCTTCGATGCGCACGCCCGGCGGCGATCCCACCGGCGAAGACGACGCGGTCTGGGGTGGGCGCAACGCGACCTACAAAAATCCCGAAGCCAAACTCTGGCTCGACCGGATGGGCGCGAAGGGTTGGACGGCGCCGACATGGCCGAAGGAATATGGCGGCGGCGGACTGAACGCCGCTGAAAACGCGATCCTGCAAAGCGAGCTTCGCAAACTCAACGCGCGCCCGCCGCTGCTCTCGTTCGGCCTCTGGATGTTCGGGCCGGTGCTGCTCGAATACGGCAACGAGGAGCAGAAGAAGGAATACCTGCCGAAGATCGTGCGCGGTGAAATCCGCTGGTGCCAAGGCTATTCCGAACCGGGCGCCGGCAGCGATCTCGCGGGCCTTCAAACCAAGTGCGAAGACAAGGGCGATCACTGG
>CAZXNY010000044.1:2996-12344 GCA_964642205.1 uncultured Caulobacteraceae bacterium | reverse complement strand
CGGCCGACTGTGCCTTCGCGGCGCGGATCGGCGCCGCCGTCGAGGCCGTTCGGCGTGACGCGGATGCCGTGGAGGCCGCTGTCTTCGCTTTGGATGGCGCGCAGCGTCCAGCCGCGCGCGGCGAGTTGCTCTTGCATGCCGGGCGCGAGGCGCGAGGTCTCGATCCGCACGGTGTTGCTTGAAGCGATCACATTGCCGGTCGAGATCGCGTCTTGCATCGTTTGATCCCACGCGAGCACGCCGATCAGCGTGCGCGAGACGTAGCCGATGATGCCCGAACCGCCCGGTGAGCCGATCACGGCGACGAGTTCGCCGTCGCGATCGGTTACGATCGTTGGCGACATGGAGGAGCGCGGGCGCTTGCCGCCGGCGACGGCGTTGGCGACTGGGCGGCCGTTGATCGTCGGCACGCGCGCAAAGTCCGTGAGTTGGTTATTGAGCAGAAAGCCGCCGGCCATGCGCTGTGCGCCGAAGGCGGCTTCGACGGTTGCGGTGAGCGCGACGGCGTTGCCCTGCGCATCGACCACCGAAAGGTGCGTGGTGCCCGCTTGCTCATCGGTCGTGTCGCGGCCCCAGCGCTCTGCGAGAGGCTGGCCATCGATCATGACGCCTGCATCGCCGCGCTCGACGCGCGTTGGCGCGCGCGCGATGTCGATCTGCCTGGCGCGGTTGTCGAGATAGGGCGCGGCGAGGAACGGCGCGGTGGGCGCGGGCACGTAGGTATCGTCGGCGATGTAATAGTCGCGATCAGCGTATCCGAGACGGCTCGCCCACATATAGGCGGACCAATCGTCGGCGTTCGCCGGGCCGCCGGGCGTTGGGCGCGCGCGGTCGTAGAGCCCAAGGATCGAGAGCACGGCAAAGCCGCCCGAACTCGGCGGGCCCATGCCGCAGACGCGATAGACGCGGAACGAACCGCACAGCGGCTCAAGGCGGCGCGGCGCGTAAGCTTGCAAATCCGCGAGCGTCAGCGTGCCGGCGCGCGGGCCGCGTTGCGCGGCGGCGACGATCTCTTCCGCGAGCGGGCCTTGTTGCAGCACGCGCGGGCCTTCGGCCGCGATGCGCCGGAGCGTTGCGGCGTATGCTGCGTTGGTGCGCCGGAAGCCTGCGGGGAGCGGCTCGCCTTCTGGCGTGAAGAAGTACGCGCGCGCGGCGGGATCTTCGCGCATGTCGCCGCCGAACATCCGGATCAGCGTGTTCATGCGCGGCGAAACGATGAAGCCTTCGTCGGCCAAGCGGATCGCGGGATCGAACAAGCGCGCCCAGGGCAGGCGGCCGTGCCTGTCATGCGCGAGCTTCAGCATCGCAACGAGGCTCGGCGTGCCGATGGAGCGGCCGCTGTGCGCGGCGTCGCGGAACGACATGGGCGTGCCGTCCGCGTTCAAGAACATGTCCGGCGTTGCGCCGCCCGGCGCGCGCTCACGCCCGTCGAACGCTTCGATGCGTTCGCTCGCCCCATCGTACGCCAGCAGGAAACCGCCACCGCCGACGCCCGCGCTCTGCGGCTCGACGAGGCCGAGCACCATCATCGCGGCGATGGTCGCGTCCGTCGCGCTGCCGCCTTCGCGCAGCATCTCCAGGCCGGCCTCAACGGCGCGCGGATCGGCGGCCGTGACCATCGCTTCGCGCGGCGCTGGCGCGGGCGCGCTGGCGCACGCGGCGGTCATCAGAACGAGGGCGAACGCGATGATTTCGCGGCGGAAAGACAGAAGCTTGCCAGTCATGACCGGACTTCATACACGCGAACGAGCAAAAGCAAGAAAGCGCGCGAATGTCCCGGCCCGGCCCCCAGAATGCGCTGACGGACGTGGCGGGCCTCAAGGTCGGCTGCGCGCACGATGAGCGGGCGCAGACCGGCGTCACCGTGATTGTTCCCGAGCGGGCGGCGGTATGCGCCGGGATGGTGCTCGGCGGCGGGCCAGGGACGCGCGAGACAGACGCGCTCGAACCGCACAATCTGGTGGAGACGGCGGATGCGGTCGTGCTCGCGGGCGGCTCGGTCTATGGGCTCGCGGCGGCGGATGGGGTGGCGGCGGAGCTGGGCGCGCTGGGGCGCGGTTTTCAGATGGCGCAGCGCGCGGGCGTGCCGCCCTCGCCGATCGTGCCGGCGGCGATCCTCTACGATCTCGCGAATGGCGGAAACAAAAGCTGGGGCGCGCGGCCGCCTTACGCGGACCTGGGCCGGCGCGCGTTCGCGGCCGCGGCGCGCGCAACGCCGCACGGCAATGTTGGCGCGGGCTATGGCGCGTCGGCCGGCGCGCTCAAGGGCGGGCAGGGCAGCGCGAGCGTCGTAAGCGATGCGGGCGATACGATCGCCGCGCTCGCGTGCGTCAATTCCTTCGGTTCGGTGACGATGCCGGACAGCCGCGCGTTCTGGGCGTGGCCGTTCGAGATCAGCGGTGAGTTTGGCGGCGTGCGCCCGGATGCGAGCGCGCCGGCGTTCGATCTTGAACGCTACGGCTTGTCGAAAGCGGACGTTGCGCCGCGTGCGAACACGACCATCTCGGTGATCGCGACTGATGCGGCGCTCACGCGCAACGAAGCCAAGCGCGTCGCCCAGATGGCGAGCGCGGGGATGGCGCGCGCGATCCGCCCGGTGTTCGCGCCGGGCGATGGCGATGTGATCTTCGTGCTCGCGACGGGCGCGCGGCCTCTGACTGAGCCGCGCAATTATGCGGTGACACGCCTTGGCTCGCTCGCGGCCGATTGCCTAGCGCGCGCGATTGCGCGGGGCGTCTATGAAGCGCGCAGCTTGGGTGACCGTATCGGGTGGCGCGATCTGCCGGCGGGCTAGCGAAAAAACGCCCCGTAAGGGCTTCAGCAAGCTTTGGCTAACCAATTGGATAGGGCTTTCGGCCTATGCCGTTCCTTGGAGCGGTAGATCATGGCGATGCAGCAGAAGCGCGACCTTTCCCTCATCCGCGAGAGCGGATCGACGGCGCGCGTGCTTAATTTGGCGGTAACGCATCAGCGCTTCGGCGAGACCGAGGACTACGCGGCGCGGCCGCTGTTTCAAAATCCGCGGCTGAACCGTTCTCTGGTGCTGAAGCACACCATTCGCGGCGCCGAACGCGAGATCGTGTCGAAGCGCGGCACGACGGCGACGAAGGTCGTGCTGCCGTTCGCGAGTTCGGACCTGCGGCTCGGCGGCACGAGCTTCTTCGTCACGCAACGCGATTTCGAACGCACGTTGCGCGAAAGCGTCGGCGGCTACGGCGATGATTCCGCGCTGCAGCGCGATTGCGAAGTGCTGCGCATCATCGATGAGCTGCCGTCGTTCGATCCGTTCCTGCTGCGTGAGCGCCTGAAGCGCTTCGGGCATGATCCCGCGCGCTGCTATTTCGATCTCACCGAAGCGGACATGGGCCGCATGCGCGTGTTCGTCGAGCGCGAAATCGGCCGGCTTGTCGATCTTGCGTTCCGTGGCGACGAGAACGCCTCCGGGCCGACGCATGGGCTTTCGGCGCGGCTCGCCGAGAAGCTGATGACGGATGAGACGGCAAAGTCGCTCGAGCCGCTGCGCGCGACGCTGCAGCTTTCGGGAGACGAGTACCGCGAAGGCGTGTTCGCGTGGAAGGGCTTCCTCTATTACAATTGGATGGTGGGTGAGAGCGCGTCGCGCTTCGCCGATCTCGCGCGGCAGATTCTTTCGGTGAAGATGCCGCTCGCGTCGCCCGACGAGAAGATGCAGCTCGCCAATTCGCGCCAGCGCGTGGTGAATTTGCTTGGGCAAGCGTCGGGCCGGGTACGCGATGGCTTGCGCAGCTACAACGCCGCGTTTGCGGAGCTTTCCGATGGGCGGCCGAATGCGTTCCGCGACTTCTTGTTGCGCGCGCCGACGCTGTTTTTGTCGGTCGGCGAGGCGGTGAGCATGGTGATGCACATCGAATCGTTCTGGCGCTTCCGCTTTCCACAGGGCCGCGCGCTTGTACTCGAAGCCGACGAAGCGACGGACATCTTCCAGGAATTCGAAGCGACGCTCGGCAGCGCCGACCAGCAACAGCGCTAACGCAGCGCGCGCACGCGGCGGCGTTTGGGTTGCGTGTCTTCGGCGTAGGGCGTGAACGTGAGCGATGGCGGCTGCGCGTGGAGCGTTGCGGCGAGCGCGCGCAGCGCGGCAGCGACACGGGCTTCGTCGCCGCCTTTCAGTGAGATCGTGAGCGCGCCGGGCGTTGCCTGAACAACACGAAAGTCGCGCACCTCTGCGTCTGCCCCAAGCACGGCGCGCGAGATGAAATCCGGAAACACGCGGATAGGCGCGCCCGAGGCATCGAGGAACGTGCAGATGTCATCGCAGCGCCCTTCGATGGCGGCGATCGTGCGGGATGCGCGGCCGCATGGGCACGGCATTGGTGCGATGGCGAGCACATCGTCGAGCCGGTAGCGGATCACGGGCTGTGTGGCGCGCGTCAGATCGGTGACGATGGGGGCGAAGCGCGTGTCGTCCAGCCAGTCCTGCTCGAACTGTACGAAGGCTTCGTTGAGGTGGAGCGCGCCGTGGTCGCATGTCATCGCGAGCGCGCCTTCGGTCGCTTGATAGACTTCGCCGAGCGGCGCATCGAACGCTGCGGCGATGGCGGCGCGATCGTCGGGGTGTAGCGTTTCGGCGATGGAGATGACGCGCTCGGGCGCCAGGTGCAGGCGCTTGTCGCTTTGCGCTTCCGCAAGCAGGCGCAGCACGCTTGCGGGCGCGATCAGCACATGCGGCGCGAGCGCGTCGAGGCGCGGCAGGGCGGCGTTGAGCGGCTCCAGCATGTCGAAGAAGTGAAACGCGATGCGGCGCGATTGCTCGGCCGATTGGTAGAGCCGGGAATTGGCGCGCAGGAAAAACGCGACGCGGCGCGGCGCGAGCGGGCGCACCGGCAAGAGCTTGGCGATCATCACGCCGGCCCAGCGGCGGCGCTCGTCTGGCGACACAAGAAAGAGCCCGCGCTGGCCGGATGTGCCCGTCGAGAGGCCGACGGCGACGCCGTTGGCGAGCGTTGGCGCGAAGTCGCGGGAGCGCTCGGCTTGCTCGGCGACGGCCATGGCTTCGCCGCGCAGCGCACCGATCGTATTGATCGCGTCGAAGTTCTCCATCCAGCGCGTTTTGTCCATCAGCGGCAGCGCGTCGTGTGGTTGGCCAGCGTAGGGCGCGTAGAAGGGGGAGCGCGGCAGGACGTTGCGATGAAGTTGTGCGCGCCAGCGATGCTGATGCGCTTCGAGCGCGGCGCGATTCTTCAGCCGGTCGAGCCGGCGCGCGATGGCGAACCAGCGCAGAATGTCGAGTGTCTCAAACAGCGGCGGCGCCTTCGAGAGTCGCGCCCTCGCGGGTAGCGGCTTCGGTGCAGTGCGCTGGGATGAGACGCATCTCGTGGTTGTTGGCGGCGAGCGCGCGCAGGCGGGACCACGTTTCGCGATAGCGCGGCGGCGCGCCGAGGAAGCGCATCACCGGCCACGGCGGCGGCGCATCGGCCATCAGCGAGCCGAGCGACCAGGTGGAATCGGCAATTAAGAAGCGGTCCGCGCCATCTGCGCAGGCAACGAGCGCGCCGATTTGGCCTTCGGCGTGGCCGGGGAGATCTATGAGCAGCACGGAGGCATCGCCGAAGAGATCGTAAGCGCTGTCGAATGGCGTTGCGCGCGTACCGAGCGCGACGCGCGGCAAATCTTCGGCGAATATCAGCCGCGCTTCGATGTCGTTCGGCGCGAGCGCTTTGAGGTAGCCGGACGTCACGGCGCCAAATCCACGCCGGGCGCGGAACGCGTCCCACGCCGCACGGCTCGCGACGATCTTCGCGCTTGGAAAGTCGATGAGCCCGGCCATGTGATCGGCGTGGAAGTGCGTGAGCACGACATGCGTTACGTCCGCTGCGCCGGCGCCGAGTTGCGCGCAGAGCGCGCCGTGCGCGGGGCACCTTGCTGGCGTGGTCCAGCGGTAGAGGCGTTCTGGGAACGGCTCGGTGGCGGCAAAGAAGCGGGGCGCGTAACCGGGATCGACGACGATGCGCGCGCCGTTGCGCTCGATCACTGCCGCGAACATCGGATAATCGTGCGCCTTCAGCGCGCCGTCACGCCGCGTCGAAATTTGCGGATGCCGGCATGCGCCGGTCCAGTAGAGGCGGAGCGTGGCGCTCAATAGGTTAGCACCGCGCCGCCGAGCGAAACGCCCGCGCCCGTGCCGATGAGCAGCACGTTGTCGCCGCGGTGCAGGCGCCCACGCTCGATCGCGCAGGCAAGCGCGCTCGGCATCGAGGCGGCGACCTGGTTGCCCGCCTCGGGAAGGATTTCCATCACGCGCCCATCGTCGAGCCCGAGGCGTTGCTTCATCAGCGTCAGCGCGTGGCCGCTGGCTTGGTGCGGCGCGACGAGATTGATCGCGTCGAGCGACATGCCGGCGTCGTCCATCAGCGACGCGAGGAACGGCGTGATGTGCGCCGCTGCCGTGCGATAGGCGCGCGCGCCATCCATCTTGAACACCGACTCCGCGAGCAATGCATCGAGGTCGCGCGCGGGCAGGCGCGAGCCGCCCGCGCCGAGCCAAGAGCTTTCGGCGCTTTCGCTGTAGGTCGCGTGTTTCCAGGCGTGGAGTTTCGACTTCGACGCCGGCGAAGCTTTGCCGATGACGAATGCGGCGGCGCCGTCACCGAACAGAGGTGCGGTTGTTGAATCATCATCCGCGAGCGCGGCGGAGGCGACGTCGCTCGAGAAGATGAGCACGCGCGACCAGAGGCCGGCCGCAATGTGCAGCGCGACGATTTGCAGAGCGCACAGGAAACTGAGGCACGTCGCGTTCACGTCGAACGCCGGCACGCCCGTCGCGCCGAGTCCAAGGCGGCGATGCACGAGCACGGATGTGCCCGGGATCGGCTGCTCCATTACGCCACACGCGCCGATCACGGCGCAGAGATCGCTTGCTTGTAGGCCTGCGCGTTCGAGCGCGATGCGGGCGGCGCTTTCGGCCATACCGGATGCAGTTTCGCCGGCGGCGACGAAGCGGCGTTCGCGCACGCCAGTGGCGCGTTCGGTCCAGCCCGCGTCTTTCGCGTAGCGTGCGTCATACGCGCTCGAGTGAACGAGCCGGCCCGGCTCGTGGCGCCCCGCGCCCAGGATTTCGATGTCCGCCCGCATGACGCGATCTTAAGGCGGCGGCGGGCGGCCTGCCAGCACGGCGCGCACGGCGGCAAGAAAAAGCGCGCCGGTGTCGTAGCGCGCGGCGTGCGCGGCGAAGGTTTCGAGCGCGGGCCAATCTTCGCTCAGAAGCCGCCGCAGTTTTGCCGCGGCGTCGTCGCTGGCGAGCGTGCGGGCGCGGAGGCCCAAGCGGTGGTGCGCGACGCGCGCGGCGTAGTCGAACTGGTCGTAATCGTGCGGGATGACGAGCGATGGCTTGGCCGCCGCGATGGCTACCCCGACGACGCCCGCGCCGCCGTGGTGCACGATCGCGTCGAAGCGGGAGAGGTGCTCGTTGTAGGGCACGTAAGAATAGGCCGTGACACGGTCGTCCTTGTGCACCGGCGTTGCACTGGCATTGGCGGCGTCGCCGAGCGCGATCACGAAGGAGACGCCCGGCATGCGCGCCGCGAGTGCTTGAGTTTGTGCGATGAGATCGCGCTTGGCCCAGAGAAGATGCGTGCCGAGCGTGACGAGCACGCGCGGCGATGGCGGCAAATCGAGCGGCAGCGGCGGTTCGGGATTGTCGGCATTTGGGCCGATGAAGCGAAGTTGTGCGGGCCAGTCGCGTGGAAACTCGAGTTCGGCGAGCTCGAGCGCGAGGATGGCGTGCGGCGAGTAGAGCGCTTCACCGCCATCGGGGCGGCGGCGTGCGAGGCCGACAGCGCGCATGTCGCGCGCGAAGAGTGCGGCGAGCGCGTCTTTGCCGGCGCGCACGCTTGCCCAGCCGAGCGCATCGCGCGCGGCGCCGAGTGGGCCGGTCATTGGCGCGAGGCCGCCGAGATAGCTTGGCGGGCCGCTGCGGCCTTCGAGCGCGAAGGCGGTGCGCATCGTGGTGATCCACGGAATGCTCAGCGCTGCCGCGGCGAGGCCGCCAGGGACGGCGATGAAGTCTGCGACGACAAGATCGGGGCGTTTGGCCCGCCAGCGCGCGATGAGATCGTCTTTCGCGGCGCCCATGACGGCGAAGGCTTGGCGCATTTGCGCGGCGAGCTGGAACGGGTTGGAGCCGACTTTTTCCGGCGTGTTGGCGATCGCTTCGAGCACGCCGCCGGAGAGCGCGGGCAGCGTGTCCGCGTTGAAGCCAGCTGCGCGCAGCGTTTCGAGCTTTGCGGAGCCGGTGAGGAATTCGACGTCGTGCCCCGCATCGCGCGCGGCGCGTGCGAGCGGAAGCATCGGGTAGAGATGGCCCGCGAAGGGTGGCGCGACGAAGACGAGCGCGCTCATGTGAGTGAGTCAGAGACGAAGTTGCGCGCAAACGCGCGCGTCGGTTCGTCAGCCCAGTAGCCGAGGTGGCCGCAGGCGGGACGAAACGCGACGGGGCCCGCATAGAGCGCGCCGCTCCACGGATCGCGCGTGCCTTGCACGGCGGCGAACGTGAGATCGCGCGCGATGGGCGGCGCGCCGGCGGGACCGAGCGACAAGATGTTGAGCGGCGGGCGCGGCGTGCCGGGTGCGGCGGCGAGGGCTGCGTTCAGGAGCGCAAGGCCGTTGCTGCCGGTGACGACGATTGCGCGCTCGGTTTTCGTGAGTGCGCCGAATACGACGTTTGCGATCAGTGCGCCGAAGTCGCGCTTTGTGCTCCATAGGTACTGGCGTGCATTGTGTAGCGAGGCGGAGAGCATTGGCGCGGGCGGCGCCTCGCTTTCGGCGTCGAACGGAAAGCCGCGCGCGACGATGTCGAGACCGGGATGCGCGAGTGCGGCGAGGAAGGCGCGTTGGTGTGGGGAGAGCGGGCTCGCGTCGAGGCGGCTTTGGCCAGTGAACAGCAGCAGGCGCGCGGGCGCAGGCGCCCACTCAGCGCGCGCGGCGCCGGCGAGGCGGGCGGCGAAAACGCGATCAACCATAGCGGATGTGGGCGCCGTCCATCTCAATTGCGCGGGTACGCCATTGCAGGCGGTTCGGGGAGAGGAGCGCGGCGATGAGATGGAAGGGCGTCAGGAGATCGGATGCGACTTCCGCGAGGAAGTCAGTGAGTCTGGGCGGGTCTTGCGCGTGGACGAGGCGGAGGCGTGCGGTCAGCGCGGCTTTCGCAGCGAGCGTGAGCAGCGCGACGAGCGCGCCCTGCCAACCGAGCAGCGCGCCTGTCAGCACGAGGAGTGGCGGGAGGAGTGTGGGCGCGCCGATGATGAGGAGCGTGAAGGGCGAGAGGTTTTCGCGCACGTAGCGGTTGGCGAAGATCATCCAGCGCCGCATCAA
>CAZXNY010000044.1:0-2896 GCA_964642205.1 uncultured Caulobacteraceae bacterium | reverse complement strand
GCGAGAGGTTTTCGCGCACGTAGCGGTTGGCGAAGATCATCCAGCGCCGCATCAAAGAGGCGTAGTGCGCGCCGTCGCGGACGTGCGTTGCGATCGGGTGGATGACGCGTGCTTGCACGATGGTGCGGCCGGCGTCGAGGTAGAGGCGCGCCATGGCGTAATCGTCGGTTAACTCCTTGGCGATCGCCGCGAAGCCGCCGAGCGCGCGCAGCTCTTCCGTGCGACCGACATAGAACATGCCGTTGATGGTGCGCTGCGCGCGCAGCATCGCGGCGGGCGGATAGGTGAGCAGCGCCGAACCGTTGACGAATCCGCACAGGAGCGCGCTCCAGAATGTCGTGCGGTGCGCATAGAGCGGCAGGCCGGTCACGAGGTCGCCGTGCGCGAGCGCGCCCGCCGCGTTCGCAAGCGCGCCGGGGCGGAGCATCGTGTCGTCATCGAGCACGGCGAAGTGCGGCGTCGTCACCAGCGGCAGGCCGCGCGCGAGTTTTGCGGCTTTGGGACTTTCGCCGTCGCGCGGCGGCGGGCCGGAGAGCACTGTCAGATTTGGCGCGGCGTGTTTGGCGGCGAGGCGATGCGCTTCGGCGTCGTCATCATCGATCAGCCAAACGAAGTGGGCGTTTGGTTGATTGCGCAGGTTTGCGGCGAGGCACGCTTCCAGCGTTGGATCTCCGGATAGGATCGGCTGAAGCACCGTCACATCCGCTGCATCGCCGGGCGTTGACGAGGGGCGTGCAAAGAACGCGGCCGAGAGCGCGAAGCGCACGGCGGTCAGCGTAATGTAGAGCGCGAGCAGTGCAACGAAGAGCGCGCTCATGCGGCGAGCAGCGGTATTTGCCAGGCGAGAAACGCGGCCATGCCGTCGGCGAGCGGCACGGGCGGATCGCCGAGTTCGCGGCGCGCGCGCGCAATATCGAATGTTTTTGAGTAAGCGAGGCTCGCCACGCCGAAGCGCGTCACGCGCGGCTCATGCCAGTTTTGAAACGTGCGCGCGGCGAACTCCATTGCGCCGGCTGCGCTCATCGCGACGGAGACGGGGACACGCGGGCGGCGCGGCGAGAGCGCGAGCGCGTCGAGCACGTTGTCGAGCATCGCGGGAATTTCGATCGGTTCGCCGTTGGTGAGGCAGAACACGCCCGCCGCGTCGCGCTCGACGATGCGTTCGAGGTACCAAACCAGATTGTCGATGTAGAGGAGATCGGCGCGGGGCGCGGCGCCATCGGGGCGCACGAGGCGCGGCAGCGCCCCACTCCGTGCGGCTTTGAGGATGTGTGGAAACACGACCGTGTCGCCAGGGCCGAACACGGCGCGGGGGCGCACGATCGTCCAGTTCACGCCGCTTGCGCGCACGAGCGCTTCGCCGCGCCGCTTGGTGGCGGCGTAGAGATTGACCGGGCGTGCGGGCCACGCGCTCTCTTCGGTGAGACCGGTCTGGTCGGCGTAGGCGTAGTGCACGGCGCTGGACGAGATGAACACGAAGCGGCGCGGCTGTGTGCGCGCTGCGAAGGCGAGCATGTTGGCGGTCGCGTCGATGTTGGCGCGCTCGTAGGCGGCGGGCGTGCCCCACGGCGCGGCAAGCGCGGCGGCGTGGACGATGACATCGAAGCGCGGCGTATCGGCGGGTAGCGGCGTTGCAAGGTCGTGTGCGACGAAGTCGTCGCATGCGCCATCGCGTGGCGGCGAGCGGCTGAGGCCGGTGACGTGATAGCGGCCGCTGGCGCGCAGCGCGCGTCCGAGCGCGCCGCCCACAAATCCGCTCGCGCCCGTGACCAGGATGCGTTCCATGAACGCCTCCTAGCAGGCCGGCTTGGCGCCGACGAGGCTAGGCGGCGGCGAAAGCGGGTTCGTGCGTGGGGCGCGAACCGGCGCTTCGCTCGACATTGGCGCGCAGCCGGGCGACATCGAGCACGGTGATTTCGCGCCGGCGCACGTTGACGAGGCCATCCAGTGCAAGGATGCCCAATTCGCGCGTGATGCCTTCGCGCGTACCTCCGATGATGCTCGCAATGCTTTCGTGCGTGGGCGCAGGGCGGATCATCACGGCGCCATCGTTCGCGGCGGTGCGGCCGTGGGTGAGGCGCAGCAACTCGATCTGCAGGCGATCTTTGAGGTCAAGCGCGGCGAGCTCGAAGTTGCGATCGGTCAACATCGCCAGCGCGGAAGCGTTTTCATCGAGAAGCGCATGACACAGCCCCAAGCTCGTGCGCTTGAGCTCCACGAACGTCGCGGCGTTGAGTTCGATGTAGAGCGATTGCGATTCCGCCGTCGCTGTCGTGTCGCGCCCCTTAAGGCCCGCGACGACCGCGAATTCGCCGAAATGCGCGCCGGCGCGGGCCGTGCGCACGATCACTTGTCGCCCGTTCGGCGCGGTGATCGTGATGCGTACTTGGCCGTCGAGCATGAAGAAGACGTGCGCGGGCTTGGCGGCGACAGCGAAAATCTCCTCACCGGGCGCGGCGCTGCGGACGATCGCGGCCTCCCGGATCGTTTCCAACTCATGGTCATCGAGGCGCTTGAGGAGGCGCACCGCGCGCAGCATTTCCAAGCTCGGCTTTTGTCCCACACCCGCGCGCCACGCCGGGGACACCACACCCGCTGGACGGCTGAGGTGCATGGTGGGATCGTTGCTCGGGTTGTCGCTTGGACGCTGGCTCATCGGGTGGCTCCCGGCGCCGGTTCGCTGCCCCCACGGCGCGTTCCGGCACGTGCGCCCATGCTGGCGCCCCGTCACCCGCCGTCATCCCCCAAAAGGGGGATAACGTAAGGGTCACTTTGTGACGGATTGCACCCAGGCCCTCGCTTGAACGGGGAGGGGGACGCAGCTATACGACGCCCTCTTCGCGCGCCCGTAGCTCAGCTGGATAGAGCACCAGACTACGAATCTGGGGGTCAGGAG
>CAZXNY010000043.1:0-12424 GCA_964642205.1 uncultured Caulobacteraceae bacterium | reverse complement strand
TGCGATAGGTCCCCGCCGCGTGCCACGCCATGCGGATGAAGAACGGGCCGTAATGGCCATAGTCCGCCGGCCACCAATCCTGGCTGTCGGTCATCAACGCCTTGAGGTCTTTGATGACGGCGTCGAGATCGAGGCTGTCGAATTCTTTGGCGTAGTTGAACGCCGGGCCCATCGGATCGGATTCCGGCGTGTTCTGGTGAAGCACGCTCACATTGACCTGATTGGGCCACCAATCACGATTGGTGCGGCCGCGCGCGTGCGGCACGGGGCATTTGGAATCGGTTCCGTCGGCCATTGCTGGACTCCTTTTGGGGTTGTGGCTCCCTTAGCGCGGGAGCGCCCATGCGCCCAATCGAATTTCCGAGAGCGATGTATAGGCGCGCCCTATGGCGCGCGTTTGTTGCGATTTGTTCGCAATTGTCGCTAGCGCGCGCCGCGCTCGTCGCCGACGATGCGCCCGTCGAGCATGCGGATCCGCCGGTCGGCGGCGGCGGCGACTTCCGCGTCGTGGGTCACGCACGCAACGGCGCGGCCTTCCTCATGTGCGAGGCGCTGCAACTCGCGAACGACCAAGTCCGTGTTGGCGCTGTCGAGGTTTCCAGTCGGCTCATCGCCCAGGATAAGGCCGGGATCGTTCGCGAGCGCGCGCGCAACGGCGACGCGCTGGCGTTGCCCGCCGGACATCTTCTCAGGGCGCTTATCGGCGTGGCCGGAAAGGCCGAGCAGCGTGAGGAGATCGTCGGCGCGCGCCGCCGCCGCGCGCGCGTTGAGTTTGCCAAGGCGGCGCATCGGCAGCGCCACGTTCTCGCGCGCCGTCAGTTCCGGCAGCAGAAAGTGAAACTGAAACACGAAGCCGATATGCGCGAGCCGCAGGCGCGTGCGCGCTGCGTCGGTGAGATCGGATGTGTCGACGCCGTCGATCGCGAGCGCGCCGCGCGTAGGCCTGTCGAGCAAGCCGAGCAAATAGAGCAGGGACGATTTTCCGCAGCCCGATGGCCCGAGGATCGCAACGAACTCACCCGCATGCAGCGTGAGGCTCGCTTCACGCACCAACACGGCCGAGTCTGGTGGCGCGAGCACGCGCGCGAGATTGGCCGCGACGAGGCGATCGGGCGCGCTCATGCTGCGCCTCGCAGAATATCGACGGGATCGACTTCTGCGGCTTTGCGCGCGGGCAGCCATGCCGCGATCATGGCGGCGGCGAGCGCGACCGTGCCGGCGATTGCGTACTGGTCCCAGCCGCGTGCGAGCGGCAATTGATAGGCGACGCCGTTGAGCGAGATCGGCGCGTTGGCGAGCGCTTCAAGGAGCGTGAAGCCGAGGAGGAAGCCGGTCGCCGCGCCAAGAACGCCGACGGCCATGCCTTCCATCAGAAAGATGCGGCGCACATCGGCTTGCGTGAAGCCCATCGCGCGCAAGATCGCGATGTCGCGCCGCTTGTCGGTCACGCTGGTGGAGACGGCGGTGTAGATGCCGAAGCTCGCGACCAGAAGAACGGCGGAAACGACAGCATAGGTCACGATAGTCCGCGCCACGAGGAGGCCGAGGATATCCTGGGAGCGTTCCTGCCAACTCTCCCACGTGTAACCCCAGACGCGCTCGAGCCGTTCGGAGACGGTGCGTGCCGCGTTTGCGTCGCCGAGCTTGATATGCAGCTGGTTCACGATGTTTGGGCGCGCGAACAGCACCTGCGTGGTGCGCAGCAGCGCGTAGGCGGCGTTGTCGCCTGCGTAGAAGCCCGCGAGCGCGTCGGGTTCGAGCAGCGCCAGAATACGCATGCGCTGCAGCACGCCCGCGGGGGAGGCGACAATCAGCGTATCGCCCAGGTTTGCGCCGAGCCGGTCCGCCATCGGGCGCGAGATGATGATGCCGTCCGGTCGCGCTTCGAGATCAAGGAGCTTGCCGCCGGAGAGTGTCTCTTCAATCTGCGTGAGGCGGCCTTCGAGGCGCGGATCGATGCCGCTGATAGCGATGCCTTCGGTACGGCCCGCAAAGCGGATGGAAGCGGCGCCGGTTAGGCTGGGCGCGGCGATGGCGCCAGGCTGCGCGCGCGCATCAGCCAGCATGGCGGGCCAATCGCGCAGACCGCGCACTTCTTCCTGCGGACGCACCCCGCGCACGACGACGGCGCCGCCTTCGTATTCTTGTTCGACCGGCTGGCGCTCAGGGTTGCGTTCCTCGTCGCGCACGATGATGTGCGGCGCGGTCTCGATCTGCGTGCGGATGAAATCGTTCTGCGAGCCGATCATCCGGCCCGCCGTCGCGAGAAACAGCCCGACGCCGACCGTGACGCCGAGCGCGGCGACGATGGTCTGCCGCACGCGCACGCGCAGATGCGCGAACGCGATCGAGGCCAGAAGCGCAAGGCCGTGCATTACTCGGCTTCCTGGCGGCGCTCCGCGATGCGGGCGCCGTCGCGCAGGTTCGCCGGTGGGTCGAGGATGACGCGCGCGCCGGCTGCGAGGCCCTCGACGATCTCCGTTTCTTGCGCGCCCTGGACGCCGACGCGAACCTCGCGGCGGCGTGCTTGGCCATCCTCCGCGATGAACACGGCGCCATCGCGCAGCGCGCGGGTCGGCACGAGCAGCGCGTTGTCGCGCTGCGCAAGCACGATGTTGATCTCGACCGTCATGCCAGGCCGGAGCGGCACGCCTTCCTCAAGCGCCAAGCGCGCACGGAAGATGCGGCCTGTTGCATCGCCTTGCGGCGTCACTTCCGAGACGCGCGCGGCAAAAGATTGGCCGGGGAACGCGTCGGCGCGGACCAGCGCTTCCATCTCCTCGCGCAAACGGCCGGCGTCACGTTCATCGACATCGGCCGTAATGCGCAGCGAGGAGGGATCGGCAATCACGAAGAGCGGGTTTGCGGGCGTTGCGAGATCGCCGGGTTCGGCGTCACGCCGCATCACGCGCCCCGCGAAGGGGGCGCGGATGCGATAATCGTCGAGCTGCGCGCGGGCTGCGTTCGCGGCGGCTTCGGCGGCGAGCGCTTGGTTGCGTGTATCATCGAACGCGGCGCGCGCGGCGAATCCACGTTCGAACAATTGCTGCGTGCGGCGGGCTTGCGCGCGCGCGACCGATGCTTGCGCCTGAAGCTGCATCACATTGGCGCGTTCTGGGCCATCGACCAATTCAGCGAGCAACTGTCCGCGCGTAACGTTCTGCCCTTCGGTGACGCGCACGGCGCGGATCGGCGAGGAGACAACCGGCGCGACGCGCGCTTGCCGGACAAAATCGACCACGCCGGATGCGTAGACGGATTCGACCGCCGGACCCGTGTGGACCGCTGCTGTCGTGACGCTGGTCGGACGCAGGAAGAGGAAGAGCGCGATGACGGCGATCAATGCCGCAGCGGCGCCCGCATAGATGCGCCACCGGCGGCTCTGCGGCTTCTCAGCGGCAAGCGCTTCGAGTTCGTCGGCGGCGGCCGGCTGATCGGTTGTTTGTTCGGCCATGCGCGCCGCCAGTCTACGAGCCAAATAGTAGCCGAATGGCTACGGGCGCCGCCAGTTTTCGCTTGAAATGCGCGCGGCCGGGCGCCGGAATGCGTCCGACACACGAATAGCAACCATAACGGGAGCGACCGCATGAAGACGCGCATTACCGAGATGTTCGGCATCGAGCATCCGATCCTCCAGGGCGGGATGCACTTCGTCGGATTTGCGGAAATGGCGGCGGCCGTTTCGAACGCGGGCGGGCTCGGCATCATCACGGGCCTGACGCAGCGGACACCGGACGATCTCGCCAAGGAGATCGCGCGCTGCCGTGAGATGACGTCAAAGCCGTTCGGCGTGAATCTCACATTCCTGCCGGCCGTCACGCCGCCGGACTATCCGGGCTACGTCAAAGCCATCATCGATGGCGGCGTGAAGATTGTCGAAACAGCGGGCAACAACCCGGCGAAGTGGCTCCCCGCGCTCAAGGAAAACGGGATCAAGGTGATCCACAAATGCACGAGCGTGCGGCACTCGCTGAAGGCTGAGCAGATCGGGTGCGACGCGGTGAGCGTCGATGGCTTCGAGTGCGGCGGCCATCCAGGCGAAGACGACGTGCCGAACATGATCCTGTTGCCCCGCGCCGCGGAGGAGCTGAAAATTCCGTTCGTCGCATCCGGCGGGATGGCGAATGCGCGCTCGCTCGTTGCGTCGCTCGCGATGGGCGCCGACGGTATCAACATGGGCACGCGCTTCATCGCGACGAAGGAAGCGCCCGTTCATGAGAACGTGAAACAAGCGATCGTGGCCGCGACGGAGCTCGACACGCGACTGGTGATGCGCCCGCTCCGGAACACCGAGCGCGTGCTGACGAACGCCGCCGTGGAGCGTTTGCTCGTGAAAGAGCGCGAGCTTGGGCCAAAACTCACATTTGGCGACATTGCAGCGGAACTCGCAGGCGTTTATCCGCGCGTGATGATCGATGGCGATATGGACGCTGGCGGCTGGTCGTGCGGCATGGTTGTTGGCCTCATTCACGATATCCCGACGTGCAAAGAGCTGATCGATGGCATCATGAAGGAAGCCGATGAGATCATCCGCGGCCGCCTGGTGAAATTCGCGGCGGCGTAAGCGGCTTTAGATCGCTTCCCGCCAGGGGCGCTCATCGCCTGCGAGGACGATGAGCGCTTTGCCGGGGCCGTCGCCGAGGCACAGCAACGCGTGGTTCATCGTGCCATCGAAGAACACGGCGTCGCCCGTGTTCAATTTCAGCGGCGCGTAAACTTCGCTGTGCAGCATCGCCGCGCCTTCCAGCATGAAGATGTAGGCCTCGCCCGGCAGCGTTTGCATCGCGCCATGTTCGGCGAGCGTGCGCGCCGTCAGCGTGCACACGATCGGCGTAAAGCACTTCGAGAGAAGATCGTGCGCCGCGACCTTGATCGGGTGCGGGCCGAGCTGTGAGGGTTCGCCTTCTTCCGCGCGGATCACGGCGCGCCGCCCGCTTGGCGCGGGGCTCGATTGCGTCTCCTGAAGGATCGTCAGCCCAGGATCGACATCGAGCGCGCGGCAGATGCGCAGGATCTTGTCGTAGGTGAGCGACGATTGCCCGAGTTCCAGTTTCGAGAGCGTCGAGAGTGGCACGCCCGATTTTTCGCTGAGCTGCAGCAGCGTCCAACCCTTCGAAAGCCGAAGCTTTCGGACGGCTTCGCCGGCCTGCCGCGTCAACCTGGAGCGCATTGCTAGCTCGCCGCCCGCAGCACAAGGACGACTTCGTCGGACCCTCCGTCGGACGCGTTCGAGAGCGTCGCGTGCGCATCCAGAGAAAGCGGTTCCCCATCCGCCGTGCGAAACTGGAACCGCCAGCTTTCAGGCTGGTGATAGGCGCGGCGCGACGCAAGATCGCCCATCGCGCCGCGAACGAGCGCGGCGTCGGAATCTGGAAGATGCGAGAAGAAGTTCGTGCCCTCCAGCGCGATCGGCTCGTGGCCTAGTGCGCCGCAGGCCGGAGAAGCGAAAAGAATCGCCCCGCCTGCGTCCAATCTAAGGATCATCTCTTGCGCATGATCGGCGATCAACTGGAAATGCGCTTCCGCGGCCAGAAGTCCGCCCCAGGCTTCGCGTGCCTCAGAGAGTGCGCCGGAGGCTTCTTCATAGGCGCGCTGCTTCTCCTCGAGCGCGGCCGCGAGCGGGAGCACGGCGATTGAGTTCGTCGCGAGCAACGCTTGCAGCGCGAGGAACATGTCGTGCGGGGCAGGGCGCCAGAAGATCGGATTGTAGCCGGCCCAGGCAAGCGAGAGCAGAAGCGCGGCGATGAAAGCGAGCGCGAGCCCGACGCCGGTGACGCCCGTTTCGAACGCGATCAGCACCAGGATCGGCGTCATCACGTAGAGCAGCACCGAATTGTTGAGCGGATAGAGGCATGCCGTCACGCACAGCGCGGTGAGCGCGGCGAACAACAGCAGCGCATAGGGCGCGCGGTTCGGCCGCCACAGCGCGCGCCAGCTGCCCTGATCTGCCGCCTTCACGATCGGCAAGAAAAGGATGAGGCCGAGCGCGATCGACAGGAACCACGTGCGCGGCCACGGCCAATCGAGCGTGATGGCGCCAACGGCGGAACCGGCCATCAGAACCGCGACAGACGCGGCAGGCGCCGCAATCCCGCAAATCACGAGAAACCGCAGCAACTCGTCTCGCTCGCGAAACGCGAGCGTGTCGCCGCGCCAGCGCAGGAGTGCGGCGGCGGTAACACCATCGGCCATATTGGCCAGGAGATAGATCGCCACGACCGGGCCAGGTTCGCCCGCGACGACGTTGGCGGCGAGGTGCGCGATGGCCGCGCAGGCAATCAGGAACGGCCAGTCGCGCCGCTCGGCGCTGATCAGCACCCACGCTAAGATGGGACTCGCCAGCCAGATCGGCGCGACAGCGGCGCCGTAGCGCGTGAGCAAAATGCAGCCCGCCGCCGCCGCGAAATAGAACGCACCCAGTTGCAGCCCGCGCAAAAGCACAGGCCGACCCGGAAGTGTGCCCGCTGCGCCCATCGCGGCCACCATGTCAGAATTCGAGAGGCCTGCAATCGTGGGGACAAAGCGCGGTGCGCGCCAGCCCATTCGGCGTGACGTTCTGAGAACTGCAGAAAATTCCCGCATGATTTTCATATTTAACCGTTCGTTCAGCGCGCGGCGAGAGGAATTGTCCCGCTGGAGAACGGCGGGTCCGCGCAGAAAACGCGGGCTGAAGGCGGAGAAACTGCGGTCCCCGAAAAGAGGCGTGGGGCTGTTCGGGGGCGATGTAATGAAGGTTTCGGACTTGAAGATTTCGCGCAAGCTCGCGCTCGGATTTGCTGGCGTCGTCGTCGCCTCGGGCGCGGCAAGCGCGCTCGTGTTTACGAACTTGCAAGCCTTGCAACGGGCGCAAGCCGCCGACGATGAAACGCAGGAAGTCGTCGATTCCGCGCGCGATCTTCGCCGGCTCGCCATCGAAGCTCAGAACGCGATGCGCGGGTACATTGCCGAACCAGATTCCTCATTCCGCGAGCGCTTTGTCGGGTTCACCGGCGAGTTCGAGGCCGAACTTGCGGCGCTTGGCGCCAACGCGAACGCGAGCGACCACGACGAAGAAGTTACGGCCATCGCCGCGGCCTGGGATGTCATGAAGACCGACGCGCTCGCGCTGATGGCGATGGCCGATCGCGCCGATACGCTTGACGACCCGCAGCGCGCGGTTGGATCGCGCGCGCGGCTGACTGCTGTTCGTGACGGGCTTGATGCAATTCTCGAAACCGAGCGCGAGGAGCTAGCAGCCCGCACCGAAGAGCGTGAAGAGGCGTTCGCGACGGCTCAAACCGGTCTTCTTGCTGGCGGCGCGCTCGCGCTTGGCATTTCGGTCCTGATGGGCTGGCTGCTCTCGCGCATGATCGCCTCGCCGGTCGTGGCGATGACCGAAGCCATGCGCCGGCTGTCTGAAGGCGACAAGACGATCACGATCCCCGCCGTCGGCAGGGGAGACGAACTCGGTCAAATGGCGGGCGCCGTGCAAGCGTTCAAGGAAGCCGCCATCGCGCTCGACAATGCGAACGCCGAGAGCGCGCGCATGGAAGCCGCCGCCGCCGAGGAGCGCCGCAAGAACGACGAAAGCCGCGCCGCCGCCGAGCGCGAACAGGCGATGGTCGTCGATGCGCTGGCGCTCGGACTCGACAAGCTCGCGCACGGCAATCTCACCCACCGCGTGACCGATCGCTTCGCCGGCAAGTACGAGAAGCTGAAGGACGATTTCAACCTCGCGATCGAGCGCCTTCAGGAAGCAATGAAAGTGATCGCCTCCAACGCGCAGGGCATGAAGAGCGGCGCCGGCGAAGTGAGCACCGCGGCGGACGATCTCTCGCGCCGGACTGAGCAACAAGCCGCGACGCTTGAGGAAACCGCCGCCGCGCTCGATGAAATCACCGCGACGGTGCGGCGTACCGCCGAAAGCGCGAACGCTGCAAACGGCGCGGTCGCGACCGCGCGTGACGATGCGGAGAAGAGCGGCGCTGTGGTGCGCGACGCGGTCTCCGCGATGAGCGAGATCGAGAGCTCGTCACGCCAGATCAGTCAGATCATCGGCGTGATCGATGAGATTGCGTTCCAGACCAATCTTCTTGCGCTGAACGCTGGCGTCGAGGCCGCGCGGGCCGGCGAAGCGGGCCGCGGCTTTGCCGTTGTCGCCAGCGAAGTGCGCGCGCTGGCGCAGCGATCCTCAGAGGCAGCCAAGGAGATCAAAACGCTGATTTCCGCGAGTTCGCAGCAAGTCGAGACCGGCGTCGATCTCGTCAACCGGACCGGCGTTTCGCTGCAAGGCATCGTGACGAAAGTGGCGGAGATCAACGCGCTCGTCTCGGAGATCGCGTCCTCGGCGCAGGAGCAATCGACCGGGCTTAGCCAAGTGAACACCGCCGTCAATCAGATGGATCAGGTGACACAACAGAACGCCGCGATGGTGGAGCAATCGACGGCGGCGAGCCACTCGCTCGCTCAGGAAGCCGATGAACTCGCCAAGCTCGTTGGGCGGTTCGAAATTGGCGCGCCCAGCGCGGCGGTCGTCTCGCACGCACCGCGCTCCGCCGCACAGCGTTCGGCGCATAAGGCCGCGCCGCGCACGCATGGCGCGCTCGCGATCAAGAACGAGCCGCAAGATGATCGGCAGGAGTTCTAGGTCATGGCGGCGCTTGCACACACGGAGGGGGCGTTTGGCGCCGAACTGACAGGCCAGGAGCTGATCTCGTTCCGGATCGGCGCGCAGGAATACTGCCTCGACATCATGGCGGTGCGTGAGATTCGCGGCTGGACGCCGGCGACGTCGCTGCCGCAAGCGCCGGGATTCGTGCGCGGGATCATCAATTTGCGCGGCACGGTGCTGCCGGTCGTCGATCTCGCGGCGCGGCTGGGGCTTGGATCGACCGAGCCGTCCGCACGGCATGTGATCATCGTCGTGCGGATTGGCGGGCGCCTCGTCGGACTATTGGTCGATGCTGTTTCGGAAATCCTGACGGTCGATGCGGCCGCGATCCAGCCGACGCCCGATGTCGCGTGCGATGCGGTGAAGACATTCATCCGCGGCATCCTCGCCGTCGATGGGCGCATGATCTCCTGGATCGTGCTCGACCGCATTCTGCCCGATCTCGACGCCGCGGAAGCGGCGTAACGATGCCGAAGAGCGCGCCATGTCCGCACTGGATTGGAACACCAAGATCAATCTAACAGGCGCGACGGTGCTCGCCGTCGATCGCAGCGCGCAGACGCTGACCATGCTCGATGAAATTCTGCGCGGCTTCGGTGTCGGCGCGCGTCACCTGTGCGCGACGGCCAAGGAGGCGCGCGCGCGTTTCGAGGGCGGCGCGATCGATCTGATCGTGGTGGATGTAGCGAACGGCGACGAGGGCGCGCAGTTTCTTTCGTGGGCGCGCCGCTCGGGCATTGCGCCCAACAACGTAGCGCCGGTGATCGCCACAATGGGGCACGTGTGCAAATCGGATCTGATGCGCGCGCGCGACACGGGCGCGAATTTCGTGCTGACCAAGCCGCTCAAGGCCGATGTACTGCTGCAGCGGATTCAATGGATCGCGCGCGAGAACCGCGCGTTCGTCGAGACGCCGACCTATGTCGGGCCCGACCGCCGCTTCCGTAACATGGGGCCGCCCGCGGGCACGCAAGGCCGGCGCGCCGACGATCTCTCACTCGCCGTCGGCGATGCGATGGAGCCGAACATGGACCAGAACGAGATCGACACGCTCTTTAAGCCACAGCGCGTGCAGCTCTAACTGCATTCTCGCGTTCTCTAGATTCTCTGGATTAACCTTTCCGACACGCGCCAAGCCTTACGTTCGCGGCATGGAACAGGCGGCAAAAGAGAGCGAGGAACGGGCGCGCCAGCGGCGCGCCGAGGCCGTGATCGCCCAGCTCGTGGCGGAGGGACGCGGTGCGCTCGCGGCGCGCTCACGCATGCTGCGGTCGATCGAGCGCGGCATTCGCCAGCCGCTCGCGGGCGCGCTGACCTTGGTCGAAAAGGCGCGCCTGGAGCCGGATGAAGCGGCGCGCGCGCTCTTGCTTGACGTGCTCTGGGAGGCGCTCGCCGCGATGCAGGAAGTCGCGACGGACATGCCCGATCTTGCGCGCATGGAGGGCGGACACGCCGAGCCGACGTCGATGATGTTTCCGGTGGACAGCACGCTGGAGCGCCTGTTCGCGCTGGCCGCCGAAGCCGCGCGATTGCGCGGCGTCCGCTTCGAGGCGACGCACGATGCGGCCGGTCTTGTGGTGCTTGGATTTCAGGACCGCACGGAAGATTTGCTTGAGTGCCTGTTCACGGACGCGCTGGATCGCGCACTCGACGCGAGCCTGCAGGTGAAGGCGACCATGCGAGTCGGCGCGCCCTCGATGTTCGAGCTCCGGATAACGTCGGTCTATCCCTTCGAGACGTGGCCGCACGTCGCGCTCGCGCGCCGGCTGATGGTGCAATTGGACGGGCGGATCGAGCAATTCGCGGATGGCGTACGGCTACGGATGCCGGCGCGGCTCGTTATCCCGGCGGAACACCTCGCCGGGGCGTGAGGCTTCGCAGAGCGCACGGCTTCCTCTAGCTTCCCCGCAACAACGAGGGCGGGGCGCGCATGACGACGGCGACAGGCGAGGGCGTAGCGGAAGAGGGCGCGCGTGCGCCGGTGACGCCGCTGCAGCGGCTGCGGGCGATCCTGGGCGGCTCGGCTGGCAATTTCGTCGAGTGGTACGATTGGTTCGCGTATTCCTCGTTCGCGCTCTACTTCGCGCCGGTGTTCTTTCCCGAGGGGGATACGACTGCGCAATTGCTGCAGACGGCGGCGGTGTTCGCGGTCGGCTTCTTCGCGCGGCCGGTCGGCGCGTGGCTGATGGGGCTCTACGCCGATCGCGCGGGGCGGCGCGCGGCGCTCACCGTCGCGGTCGCGATGATGTGCATGGGCTCGCTCGTGATCGCGCTGGCGCCAAGCTACGCCGCGATCGGGCCGCTTGCGCCGGCGATCCTTCTGTTCGCGCGTCTGTTGCAAGGGCTCAGCGTTGGCGGCGAGTACGGCGCGAGCGCGACGTACATGAGCGAGATGGCCGGGCGCGCGCGGCGCGGCTTCTGGTCAAGCTTCCAATACGTGACGCTGATCGCGGGCCAGCTCACGGCGCTCGGCGTGCTGATCGTGTTGCAGAACACGCTCTCGGATACGGAGCTGCAGGAATGGGGCTGGCGCATTCCGTTCTACATCGGCGCGGTGCTCGCGGTCGTGGTGTTCTTCATTCGCCGCGGCATCGAGGAGAGCGAGAGCTGGAAGAATGCGCGCGCTTCGGGTGCCGAGCGTGCGCGCACAATGCTGGTGTTCCTGAAGCATCCGCGCGAGGCGGCGATGATCGCGGGCCTCACCGCGGCGGGCTCGCTCTCGTTCTATGCATACACGACGTACATGCAGAAGTTTCTCGTGAATACGTCAGGTTTCACCAAGGACCAGGCGACCGAGATCACGGCGGGCGCGCTGATCGCGTTCATGCTGGCGCAGCCCGTGTTCGGCTGGATGTCGGACCGGCTTGGGCGCAAGCGGATGCTGATCTTCTCGTTCGGGATTGGCACGCTGATGGCGTATCCGATTTTCAGCCTGATCGCCGCGACCGATAGCGAGGGCGTTGCGTTCGCGCTGGTGCTGTTCGCGCTGTTGGTGCTCTCGGCGTACACGTCGATCAGCGCCGTCATCAAAGCGGAAATGTTCCCCGCGCACATCCGCGCGTTGGGCGTTGCGTTGCCGTATGCGCTGGCGAACGCGGCGTTTGGCGGCACGGCCGAATACATGGCGCTCTGGTTCAAGTCAGAGGGCAATGAGAGCGGGTATTATATCTACGTGTCCGCGATCGCCTGCGTCGCGTTCCTGATCGCCGTCTTCATGCGCGACACGCAGAAGGCGAGCCTCATCCAAGAGGATTAGGTTTGCACGAGCACGTCGTCCTTCGGGCCATCCACATCGTCGAACGATGAATAGTGCCCGGCGTGCAGGCTCGCGTAGAGCCCGCCGCGCGCGAGCAACGCGTCGTGGTCGCCTTCTTCGACGATGCGGCCCTTCTGCAGCACGATAATCTTGTCGGCGCCGCGGATGGTGGCGAGCCGGTGCGCGATCACCAAGCTCGTCCGGCCCGCGAACAGCACTTTGAGCGCGCGCTGAATCTCGAGCTCGGTGAAGCTGTCGATGTTCGCTGTCGCTTCGTCGAGCACCAGGATCTGCGGATCGGCCACCAGCGCGCGCGCGAAGCTGATGAGCTGGCGCTGGCCGACGGAGAGGTTGCGCCCGCGCTGGCCAAGTTGCGTTTCGTATCCGTCGGGCAAGCGTGTGATGAAGTCATGCGCGCGGACGGACTTGGCGGCTTCGATCACCTGTTCGCGGCTCGCGCCGGACGCATAGCGGATGTTTTCGAGGATCGTGCCAGAGAACAGGAACGGCTCCTGCAG